>CAJWCX010000131.1 GCA_913031405.1 uncultured Flavobacteriales bacterium
ACAATGGCACTCACTTGACTATCTCCATCTTCCCCCTGATAACTCATGGGTGAAAAGGTACGAGTAATTCCTTTGAAGCAAACTCCATTTGGTGCTTTAGTTGCCAAAATAAATTCAATCTCAACATCTGCAGGCATACCCTGAAAATCAGGATGAACTAGGGCCGTGTCGGGATTTTGTTTTCTAAAATCTCTATTCAATAGAGACATTGCATCATAAATTTGTTCATCCGATATGTTTTCTAAACCTTGGCTATGGAGAACATGAAAAACGACAGGTATCTTATATACAACTCCTTTTTCAATAGGATTTCTAAGTTTTTCTTGAAATTCAGCCTCTGCAGCCTCATTCGCTTTTACATATTCTGGGTTGTTCAATAATTCAGCCATTTTAATATGCTGATGACAATATTCTATATTCTCACCATCACGCGCGTTGTTAGGATTAAAAACCCTTGTTTTTTGAGAATTCAAAGCAGTGGTAATTATAAAAGAAAAGGAAAGAAGAAAAAGATGTAATTTCATTGGTCAATTTTTATAGTAACGCTTCGGTTCAATTTAGGTTTGCTAAAATAACCAATTATTTATTCTTTACACAAAGTATGGCCATAGTATTCAAGTATATATAACCATGACTCAATGAAGTCTTTGGAGAAAAGAAAAGAATTACCGTTTCAACTGACAACTTATACCTAATTTTGATTTATGAAAAAAAGAAAAGCTATTGAGACGCTCTCTATTGCAACAAAAGTTGTCCTTCCGAATGATACAAACACACTGGGCAATCTGTTTGGGGGTGAATTGCTTGCATGGATGGATGTTATTGCAAGCGTATCAGCACAGCGGCATTGCCGGCGTGTTGTTGTTACGGCATCGGTAAATCATGTGTCGTTTAAAAAACCCATTAAGGAAGCATCTATTGTAACACTGGAGGCTAAGGTTTCTAGGTCTTTTTATTCGTCCATGGAAATCATTATCGATGTGTATGTTGAAAACCAGGTAACAGGGATAAGAGAAAAATGCAATGATGCTATCTACACATTTGTTGCTGTTGACCAAAATGGAGGTCCCATTCAGGTACCTGAGCTTATCCCTGAATCGGATGAAGAAAAAGAACGGTTCATTGCAGCACTCCGGCGAAAGCAACTTTCACTGATTCTTGCCGGTAAAATGGAGCCTTCAGAGGCGAGTGAATTGAAACGTATTTTTAATTAAAGCTTTCTATTTGGAAGATTCGCCATATATTAGGGTATGAAAAAAATAAACTCCCTTCTCAATCAGTATGGTGAAAGTCATAAAAATTCAACCAATAAATTAATCCATTGGATATGTGTTCCTGCCATTTTCTTTAGTATTGTGGGTCTTGTCTCCATTGTTCCTTTTCCTTGGGAAATAGGCATTTATGACGGAATAAACTTGAATTGGGCACTCGTTGCACTTATTTTGGTATTGCTCTATTATGTGTCGCTTTCAATCCCACTTTCCATTGGTATGCTATTGTTCTCCATTGGCTGCCTCTTACTTTGCTCAAAAATAAATGACTTCGATTATGCACTTTGGACCTACGTTGGAATCTTCGTAATCAGCTGGATTTTTCAGTTTATTGGACACAATATCGAAGGGAAGAAACCCTCTTTTCTACAAGACATTCAATTCCTTCTTATTGGACCCGCTTGGTTAATGCACTTTATTCTCAAAAAGCTAAACGTCCCTATATAAATGAGACTTGCTTTTCTTTTTCTTCTTATTACTCAAACGAGTTTATGTCAACCACCCTTTGGTGATTGGTATGCGACACTTAAAGCAGCAAATTTACCATTGGTCTTTCATATTCAAAAAGACGGGAGAGATAAAAAAATAACGGTTGATTCTCCAAAGCAAAAGGCATTCGGGATGCCTGCACATATAACTATTTCTAAGAACAATTCAATTCAAATTGAAATGCCAAAACTAGGATTGATCTACACAGGTAATTACTACCCTGACTCAATAGCGGGAGTGTTTCAGCAAGGAGCAATTAAAGAGAATATGACCTTTTTTAAAGAACCTCAAAAGCAAAAAGAACTCAGTAGACCTCAAGAACCCAAAGGACCTTTTGCTTACAGCATTGAAGAAGTTCGTTTTTTGAATCCGATGGACAGCATAAGACTTGCTGGCACGTTTACCTATCCAAAAACAAAAGATAAATTTCCAGCTGTTGTGCTGGTCAGTGGAAGTGGACCTCAAGACCGGAATGAAGAAATAGCCGGGCACAAACCTTTTTGGGTAATTGCCGATTATCTATCTAATCTTGGATATGGCGTTTTACGATACGATGATCGAGGCACATACCAATCTGAAGGAGATTTTAATGGTGCCACAACATTCGATTTGGCTAGTGATGCGCAATCAGCTGTTCAGTTTTTAATCAATGATGACAGGGTTCGTCCAGATCAAGTTGTGGTTATGGGGCATAGCGAAGGGGGTACGATTGCAAATATCTTGGGCTCAAGAATGCCAGAATTATCAGGAATAGTTTCACTTGCTGGAACTGCCATAAGAGGAGACTCTATCTTAAAAATTCAAACAAGATTAATCGCTCAAAGTAAAGGAGAAGGAGGTCGTGAGCTAGAAATAAGAAATGCCTATAATGATGCCATTTGGGACGCAGCAGTCTCATCTAAAAACATTAAAGACTTTGAGATTGAATTGGCTTCGATTTCAAAAGGCTTCATGAAAAAATTAAGGAAGGAAAAATTGATCAAGAAAAAGGAACAAGCTGAAATTAAAGAAGCTGTGAAAGGAATGGTACTTAATCCCTGGATGTATGAATTTATTAGATACTCTCCAAGTAATGACATCAAAAGAATTAAATCTAATGTACTCGTTCTTATTGGCTCGAAAGACATTCAAGTTACGAGTAGAGAAAATATTGAAGGTTACAAAAATCTTTTACCCAAAAACCGAAAATTACATACCATTAAAGAATTAAAGGGGCTTAATCATTTGTTTCAAAAGTGTTCGATGTGCGACATCAACGAGTATGGGCAGCTCGAGGAAACCTTCTCTATGGACGTACTTGAAGAAATTAGAGATTTTTTAGAAATGGTTTGGAAATAACCTTAAGATTGACTCATTTCCGCAACAACTTTGGAAATCTCTTGCGGGTGAATGTCTTTGATGCACCCACGACAACCATATCGACAATATTTTCCATGTTTTGAGCATGGGTAATTTGATTTTTTAGACAACAACATCTTCGATTTTTCTGGAGTAACCAGTGGGGCAAATCCTATACTTGGCTTTGTACAACCCCAAAAAGAAACAATCTTTTTTTGGTATGCCGCTGCTATATGCATGATTCCTGTATCGTTTGTCAACACAAATGCACTCTTTTTAACCAAGTATGCTGATTCATTCAGGGATATCGAACCACACAGATTGGTCACAAATGGATGAACTGTCTTTTTTGAAATCTCCTCAGCTATAGCCTTTTCATTTGGCCCTCCAATCAAAACAACTGGCGTCACCATACCATTACACACTTCAACAATTTGTTCTTTAGTAAGCTTCTTTTTATGATGACTCGCACCTAAGCACCAAACGGCAAATGATTTCGATATATCATAATCCACAGACAAGTCCGAAGGTAAATAATGGTCTAATCCTTTGTTATCATTATGAAAACCTGCTTTTGATATGCATTCAAAGTATCGGTCAACAACATGGTCATTCAACACATTCCATCGTAAATAAATGAGCAAAAACTTTTGCCAGTTTTTTTTATTTACCGTAAAATAAACCGAGTTGATTTTCCTTTTAATCCGAAAGGAATTCAAATTGTTTTGAAGGTCAAAAACGAAGTCGAATTGTTCCTTTTTCAAATCTGTTATGATTTTCTTAACACTTCGCTCAATCGTATGAAACCTATCTACATGGGGGTTATTTTCAAGTACTTGAAGATATTTTTTTTTTACAACATAATGAACCTCGCAGTTTTTTTGCTCTTTTAAACACCTAAGAATAGGAGTTGTCAAAACAACGTCACCAATTGAACTAAATCTAATCACCAATACTTTCACGTCCTAATTAATGATTAAGTTGACACCTGTCCCTTTTCCTTTTTCTGAAAAGAAATCACCCTTAATACCGGACCTGCTTATTCGATAATGAATATTGGTTAAACCTAAGCCGTGATCTACATTTTCAATGTCAAAACCATCGCCATTATCCATGACTGTAATTTCAATTGTTCCATCGTCTTTTTTTTCTATTTCAACCGAAAAAACTTCTGCATTTGAGTGTTTTAAGGAATTATTAAATAACTCTTGAATGATTCTATATAAATTGAATTTATCTATCTTATTTAAATCTAATTCGCTGATCGCTTCCTGTTTAGTAAATTGAAACTCAATTTCTCCAATAGAATTAATCCTATGTGCAAATCGTTCTATTGCATTAATAAAACCTTTCTCCAATTCTGGCGGTAATAAATTATAGGCAATCTCTTTGACCTCCCTAATGCAACTCTGAAGCAAGTTACCAAGGTCTTTGTAATTTTCTTTTTCTTCTTCCTTAGGGTTAAAGTTCTGAAACAGCAGATTGAGTAATACCATTTGCTGGCCAAGTCCATCATGAAGTTCTCTAGCAATTTTTTTCTTTTCTGATTCTTCAGCTTGATTAATGATATCGAACTTACGCTTCTCAAATTCTAGTTCTTTTGTTCTATCACTTATCAAAGTAATATATTCAACATTTCCTGAATCCGACTCAATTTCATTAATCACAATATCAACAATGATCTCTTCACCATTGCCATTCATT
>CAJWCX010000132.1 GCA_913031405.1 uncultured Flavobacteriales bacterium
AAAATACTTGAATACATTTTTTACCTCTATAGACATAATTAAGACGAAATTAAGCAAATAAATCAATCATTGCTCAAGGAAGGTAAGGGAATAGAATACAAGGCAGCAAAGAAACTAAACAAAGTAATTCCTGTCTGTGTTTCTAATGTGTCCTCAAACAAAAACGTAATGACCATAACGGTCATAAATACAAATCCTATAAATTGTTTCGACTGAAGTTGAATTTTTATGTGGACACCAATAAGATATAAAAACAAAAACAGGCCAATAGGACCAAAAGTCAATAAGCTCGTTAAATACATATTGTGTCCCCTGATTTGATTCACTGCAGTAAGTTTGGATTTGTTTTCTCGGTATTTTTTCGTGAATGAATCGTCTATATCACCTGTTCCCGTTCCCAGTAAGTAATGATCTTTATATATCTCAAATCCAGTTTTCCATGCCTCATATCTTTGTAGCAAAGAATGACCATTTGGATCACTTGGGTGATGCAATTGATATCGTAAGCCCTCAATTCTGCCCCAGAACCCCATTTCCATTTCTTTTACATTTGCTTTACCATTTTCAATTGCCTCTACTTCTACTGGTAATAATCTCTTTACTCCTGTGCCATTTGGCGGTAAATCTTTTGAATGCAAAAATCTAGCAGCCGTGAACTTTAATTCTTGACCTCTTTCATCTAATCCATCAAAAGATGATTTAGATTTTTTAATCCATTCTTGTTGCATACTGTAGAAATCAATATCCGTATATTTCAATATTTTATATTCAGAAAAGAAAGCTTTGTAAGTAAAACCGAAACCACAAATAAAAGCTAATAAAAGGATCCACATAAATTTAATTTGACCTCTTACAATCCACTGATAAATCAAATAGGCCAATAAAATAGCACAAAGGGAAATAACACCTGTTAGAACTTGACTGACATAGGTATAAAATAAGAACCAAATCACCAAGAAGGCAAATAATACTTTTCTCTTTTTAGATGCTGTATAACATTGATATAGTAAGGGTATAGCGAGAGCAATCATTATGGCATAACGAATATGGGAATTGAATAAAGACAATTCTCTCAGGTCCTTATGTTCACTATTATCACTAAGCCAGAAAAAATAAGAAGTATTAATTACACTTGTGACGATAAGGGCTCCGATGAAACAAAAAATGATTTTTTTATAATCACTTAAGGACGAAATAGGCTTAGAAATCAATATGATAGGGACTACAAGCATAGATAATTTTCTCCTGATATCGTTGAATCCATAATCCATATTTTCACTCCAAATCATACCGACAAGGTGAAAAATAAAAAATATAAGAATCGCAATAAAAAACTTGTTCTTTTTAAGATTTCGATAATATTTTTTGAACTCTGCTTCTGCAATTAGATTAATTAAGCCTATAAGAAGTCCCATAGACATCAAAAACTTACTCGAAACAATCCCTACAGCAAATAAACATAGTACAAATAAATGTATATGGTGATGAACTATATGCTTTTCAAGTTTCAATGGTCTAATCTCTATTTATTCAAAATTTTATTGTACTTCTCTAAATCTTTTAATATCTGCAAGGACTGTTGAATCGACGGGTCAAACGAAAAAGAATGTATGGCTTTTCCTTTTTGAAAATAATACCTGGAGACAATCTCGTTTTCAATTAACGGTATGATTTCATCTTTATAGCGGATCAAATCTTTATTTAGATCCCCCTTAATTTTTTTCTCAATGATCGAAAACTCCTCCGAGATTTCATCAAAAGAATCTTCCTCTTTAAAAAACTCTTTTATTTCAGAGAGTTTTTTTTCTAAAATAGTAGTATAGCTAAAATCAGGTTTATCAATAAGATCCGTTATAAATGTATCATATTCTTCAGCGCTCAATTTATAATTTTCGGGTGAAGCAATAGAATCTCTATTTTGAACATATTGATTTACATAATTAAAAATGACGTCTTCCATAACAAGTAAGGTGGTGAGCTCACTATACATTTTAGTTTGAAACCCTGTATCAGGAACAATTCCTCTACCATCAATGACATCTCGGCCATTTGCTGTTTTAAAAGTTTGAATCAATGAATCAGAAATTTCCGAAGGAGTATCATTTAGATTTCGATCATAATATTCTAGCCTCTGAACACATCTTCCAGAGGGAGTATAATATTTTGAAATAGTCACTTTTAGTTTTGAACCGTATTTCAGGTCATATGTCCGTTGAACCAAGCCCTTTCCAAAACTTTGCTGACCAACAATAACCGCTCGATCTAAATCTTGCAGACTTCCAGCTACTATCTCGCTTGCAGACGCACTATTTTCATTTATTAAAACCACGAGAGGCACATCAGGAAAAAGGGGGGGTTCTTTTGTCATGAATTCTCGATTTTCCTTCTCTAATCTTCCACGAGTGGAAACTACTAATTCTCCTTTAGGAACAAATAAATTCACAATTCTTACCGCTTCAAAAAGCAAACCCCCTCCGTTGTTTCTCAAATCTAAAATGGCAAACTCCATACCCTTGTCATGAAGTGCCTGAAACTCAGATTGTACACTTTGAAAAGCCGTCTGGGAAAAACTTGAAAGCTTTACGTAACCGACATTTTTGTCAACCATTCCAGCATAGGGAACATCAGGGATCTTTATCTGTTCTCTTGTAACATCGATTACTTCCACCTCTGAATTGACTCTTTCGATTTTAATAGATGTTTGAGATCTACGGGGTCCTTTTAATGCTGTTGAAACTTCTTTCGAAGACTTTCCTTCCATTGATTTTCCGTCAATAGAAAGAATCTTGTCTCCGGCCTTTAATCCACTTAAATGAGCCGGCTGATTTTCATAAGGCTCAACGATATAGGTATCTCCCTTTATCGAACGTATCAATGCACCTATCCCTCCATACTCCCCGGTAGTCATCAACCTGTAATCCTCCATATTTGATTCGTGATAGAATACGGTATAAGGGTCAAGTTCCTTGAGCATGGCATCAATAGCTACTTTAGAAATCTTTCCTGTCTGCGGTTCATCCACAAAATATAATTCCAGATGCTCATGTACCTGATCGATCAATTCTAAGTTTTTTAAAATCTCAAATTCACGTGACTGAGAAAGGGACTCAATTGGAATCAGTAAAGCCAATAATAAGAAAACATTAAAAAGATATTTCATTACTTTTTATTTGGAATTTTATTAAACAAATCTAACAAGTGTCTTTCAATATTTGAATAGTCCAACTTTGAATCTACGTTGTAAATAATAGCGAAATGTACTGATTTTTCGGAGTCATTTTCTTCAAAAACTAAAAGCTCCTTATTTTTTCGGACCACCTCTCTAACGCATCTTTTAATATAATTTCGATCTACTGCTTTTTTTATTTTCCGTTTTGGAACTGATATTAATACTTGAAAGGGGGAACCATTACGAGGTACTTTTTGATATAAGATTGTAAACGCTTGATTGCGGACTCGTTTTCCCTTGGAAAATAATTCATTAATCTCAATTTGCTTGCACAATATATATGATTTACTAAAAGAATAATCCATGCTGCGCCGATTCATCAACTTACTTCTTCATAGTCGTCAAAACCGGAGTCTTTGCGGTCATTTCTTTCAAATAACATTCTTGAAATGTATTGAAATGCATTTACCGTTTTTAAGATTAAACCCACAAGAAAGAAGAATCCTATAACCTTAAATACAAAACCAATAATTGCTGTTGATTCAATATCCAAAATACTTTCCTTAAACCATAAAGCAACAGAGTTATTTGCAATATCTGGTCGAAACATCAATCCAATAAATGCAAAAAGAGCGATCACAATGACCAAAGCTTCATATTTCGGATTAAATTGCGAGTTTGACATTTTCAAACCCATTCTTGAAAACATCATCATATTATTTTGATTCTTTTGAAATTTACCTATAAAATAAAGTGTCAAAATACCTATGATCGGATACAGGTTAAGTAAAGAAATATGTCCACTATTCATATCAATGGAAAACAAGAAGATTACATTTACCAAAAAGACGTATTGAATGGTCTTTAGAAAATAGGTTTCTATTGTGCTTCTTGAATTTCCCGCACCAAGCATCTTAAATCCTAAATCGACAAAAAACCAAATAAAGCCATAAATAGCAAAAAAAACACCCAACTGAAAAGTAAGTTCAAGAATATCCATTACACAACGATTTTAAAACCTAAGTCATACTCTGACTGTATGACCTCAAAGGTAATACATATTGAAGTCTATTGAAATAATGATGAACTGAATTTAACCACAATTAAAGTTTACAAGTCTTATCAAATGACTTTAACTACCGTTTAATGGTTTTTAGTTAACTGTTACTATGAACAATAATCACATAGGATATTGTAGTATTTATTGTAAACAAATATAAGTGCACATGAATGAATAAAAAAAGTTATGCGTATTCCATTGCATATTACTATGTCTCAATTCGAATATACTCATTCAATAAAATAAAATTCGTATGAAATTAATCAACACAGTTACAAGGGGCATCGAAAAGAACCCGAACATGGGGAATCTTTTGAGCAATTTCTCTTTGTTTCTTTGCATTCATCATAAGACCTCTCAAATCGAGCTCAGCTAGATTTTTGAGGGCATGAAGACCTTTTCCCAAATCTACTATTGGATTGTTGTACAAATCCAATTGCTGTAATTCAGAGCATTGAGCCACCTCTTGAGGAATAACTCCGATTTGGTTGCTACTCAAATTAAGCTGTTTTAGTTTTTTACACTTAAACAATTCCTTTGGAAA
>CAJWCX010000133.1 GCA_913031405.1 uncultured Flavobacteriales bacterium
ATGACGGGTTAATCGTTAAAAGCACATTACTGAACGTACCCACGTCCTCTTCAGAGAAGCCAACATTTAAATTGTTTCCATCTTCACTCAGCCTTAGCTCTAGACGATCAGGGAAAACAGGTGTGCCATCAATATGCCTTGTATAAAAGGTTATGATGTCGCCATTATTGAAGGTTCTAGACGGGCTTATGGCCCAGTTACTCAAGGTTACAGGATTGGATGCGGAAGAACTTTGATAACCCACTCCGAGATAAGAATCTATGGCTCCTTCATGAGCATCAAATTGGTTGCCCTGATGCCAGCTTTGATTTGCTGAAGTACTGTTGTTTTGAAAATACCAATCACTCAATGTATTGATGTCATCAAAACCCTCCAAAAATGTTTGACTCAAACCATTGTTGGTGATATACAACAGAAGTAAAATCAAAGTAAATTTGAAGTGCATAGATTTTTATTTCGTTATTTCGATGAATTCAGATTTTGAAACCGCTCCATTTGCGTTCACCAATCGCATAAAATAGCTTCCAGAATCCAAACTTGAAAGGTCAATTGTAGTTTCTTTAAGCATACATTCAACGGACATTACTCCTTGTCCTATCAAATTATAAAGTTCAATTTTTTTAATCAGTTCTTCCGATTGAATGGTCAATTCATTTTGCGCTGGATTTGGATAAAATTGAAAAGGAACATTTGTGTTTTCGGCAATACTCGAAGATGTGCATTCCTCGTCAATAGGGTTACCTTCACAATCGTTTATAGGATACAAATAGGCCATTTCAAGTGCTTCGTTCTCGGGTTGCAATTCGGCGTTATCACATCCCATTTGTTTCACCAGAAAGTCACGAATGAAATTGACGGTAATATTCATGATTTGTGCATCATTAATATATGGAACATGACCTTCCCCAGGGAAGGTATAGAAGTATTCTTCTAAACCAATAGCACATGCTCTTTCATGTAGCATTCTGCTACCATCCAAATACATGAGTGGTGTTCCAGGATCCACAATTCCTCTGTTATAAGTAACCACGCCATCGTTGGTTCCATGAATTGAACATAAAGGCACATCATCAGCCTCAATCCAACTGTATCTGGCAAGTGCTCCACAACCGTTAATAACTCCTTGAACATTTGATGAATATCCGGGGTTTCCACTTGTACCTTCAAGGCCTCCCATATCAGAGATGGTTTGATCATTGAGATAGTCTGCTATTTTGCATACATCGTCCAAATAAGCCATATGTAAAGAAGTGATTGCACCTGCTGAACTTCCTCCTATGAATATCTTGTTTGTATCAATTTTGTATTGATTTGCGGTTTGTTTGTCTTTATAAAAATATCTCACAGCACCACGTAAATCCTGTACTGCCCTAACCACAGCTTTAACTGCATTTGCCGAGTCAAAGGGGAAAAATCCTAAACGGTAATCAATAGAGGCACAAGCATATCCTTTCAGTGCAAATCGTTCTGAAAACTCGACCATATCTGGATCTGTTTTGGATCCACCTATAAAACTGCCTCCATGAACCCATATAATTAAAGGACGTTCAGGTTCTGTATCTCCTTCAGGTTCGTAAAAATCCATTGTAAGCTGTGTAGTCCCTCCGAACCAATTTGTATTGGATCCATAGTTGATGTTGGATGTTTTTACAAAATCCGAAAATACATCACTGGCATATCTTCCTTCATCACAAGGGGTTTGTGCGAAAAGCGATAAAAAAATCATTGAAAAAAAAGAACTAATTAAAAAAGGTTTCATAATTATCATTTAGTTTAAGGGAAAAACGCAGCATCCAGACTCGTAGCATTAATCATCGGATAGGAAGCGTTGTATTGTTTATTAATTGCAGTTAAAAATTCATTGGCAAAAAGTGCATTGGTTCTTGTATTCAATCGAATACCATCAAGTCCATAGGCGCCGCCAGAAATAATTTCATTACTTAATTCAATTCCATTGTAAGGTAAAACATCTCTTATGTGATTAAAAAAGTCCTCAGATTCAACCAATGCCAAATTAAATTCAGCGGCCAAAGAACGAATTGTATTATTGATACCGTTCAATCGGGCTCTAATTTCCACTTGCTCTTCATGGGTAAGTACGAATTCATCTCGAAAGGGGAAAAGCGTCCCCATTTTATAGCACTTCACGGAATCTAATGGTACGCTCAGCAAAATCAATTCGCCCTCCTCAATCGGACGCACGCCAAACATATTGGCGTCGGGATCATTAATCATGAAGGGGTTGTTGCCTTCGTAAAAGTAGAACTCTAAAGGATTGTATATGCTGTTCAGTATCGCGTTATTGGCAGAATCTAAAACCAGGTCATTCCATCTTACAGTAGTAAAATAAGGACTGCTGGTAATATCAGGAATGGTAGAAATGACTCCCTTTGCCCCGTTTTGAGTGAGGTTTTGAAGTAGATTTCTATAGTCATTTTCAAAGTTCGTTACGTTAGGAAGGCTATCGTCTTTTGCGCCTGATTTGATGTAGGGCATGAAATCATCTAAGCCGATAAAGACAGAAAAAATACTCGGGCTTAATTCCATGACATCAGACAATACAGTTGTCGTTTGAGAAGATGCCATACGACCAAAGAAAGGGTTTTGATTCGCATAATCTTCATTAAACATATCAACCAATTTAAGATTAGGAATGGACATGTTATTGAAAGGAGCTCCTGTGTATATATTATTTAATACAGAAGCGTCTCCGTTATTGGATTCACGAACAGGAGATAATGAGGTTTCGTTATTACAGTCTGTCTTATAACCTAATATCAATCGAGAAAGACCAGTTGAACTCATGCCAACGGAATGTTCTGTGGTAAATGCTTGTTTGAAATTTGAGTTTTGAACTTGACTGATGCTTTTATGAATATAGGCCGAAATGCTATTTTCTTGCCCGTATTTAAAAAGTGCATCATCTGTGTAGCCTGATGCAAAAGTTCCTCCAACCATCAAAAAACGCTCTGGATTTGTTGATCCCGAATTAATTTCAGGAGCTTCATATTTAGGTTTACATGAGAAACATGTGACCATCAATAAACCAATAAAAAAGTGAGTCTTTGATAGCATCATTACCATTTATAAATTAGACCAATTCCTCCAGCAATTGCTTTTGTTTCGAATGTTCCACTGAGTCCTGTTTCTGTATTGTGACCTGTTCGGGTCATCTGGGTGTAGTAAAAGGTGGCATCCATAGAAAAATGATCTCCGAATTCATAACCTAATCCTGCGGTTATATATCCACGATCATTATCAGGCGTTTCGGGTGTTATATATCCATTTTGGACAGGAGAGAAACCGAATCCACCACCCATTCGAATGCATAAATTATTGGTGAAAGTATAACTTCCTCCCCCTCGAAATGCAAAAGTGCTTTCATACATTCTTGGGGATTTTGTGTCTTCCAAAGAAGAGGTGTTTACTGCATAATCAAAGGCCAAAGTATCATAGGCGTTCCAACCGACTCTGTTGATATCCAATACAAATGTAAGTTGCTCAGTGGCTTGATAAGCGGCACCCAGAGTGAGTACCTTTGGAAGGGGGAGGGATCCCGAAAACCTGCCATCAGGAAAATTTTCATCAAGCCCTTCGGGAACCTCAAAAACTGCAGAACCATCATCTACGCTCATTTGAATTTCAGATCTGTAATTGAGTCCAAGCGATAGTTTTTTTGTTAAATCATAATGAATTCCAATGTTGTAACCAAAACCTAGTGCTGATCCAGAAAGACTTGCACTTGCAAAATCACCACTTTCATATTGAACTGGTATATCTTTTTCGAGGATAACATTTCCTGTACTTATAACAAAGCCAGCTCCAATACCAATTACATCTGCAATACGATAAGATAACGTGGGTTGAATGAAAATAGCTTGTAATTGAAGTTTAGTCAATGCAAATCTTCCAATCCAATCGTCTTTATAGGTAATCGTACTTCCAAAAGGTGTGTATGCTGCCAATCCCAACTTGAGTTTGGCATGGTCTTTTAACTGAAATAATCCGTAGGCGGAAAAGGGTGTGCCTATTGGGGAGTTAGAGCGGTAGCCTTGTCCAGTTGTTGAATCTGTAAAAAGGGTGTTTCCCAATATAGGGGTTACGGCTAAGTTGATTGAATTTTCATTTGAAAAAGCAACAGAACCTGGGTTAAAAAACAAACTTGACCCATCCATAAGAATGGCCGTTCCAGCCAATCCCATTCCCTGCTGTTTCTGTCCTTGAAAATTAACTTGATATCCTTGAGAAAACGAAAATTCACTCATCAACAGAGCTAAAAAAGCAATCGGCACCGAAAATAATGTTCTCATGGAATTAAATATGACCTAAATATATCAATATAATCACAATATTTGAAGCAATTGAAAAACGAAAGCCCTACTCCAAACATTGGAAATATGAGAGGATATATCTTTCTATTTAGATCTCTATTCTGTTTTCCAATTCAATTTCTGAATCAAGATAGCTTTGAACAATATCAATGGCATTGTCAATGACATCACTTAACGCTACGATATAGGTTCCCTCTTCAGCAAGTGAAATAGCATGTTTTATGGCCTCCACTTCAAGTGAAATTACTTCATGTGTTACCGATGAATCTCCTGCCTTTAGGCCTTCCATGATGAGACCAATAATCTCATTTTCTGAACGACCTCTTAGATGTTTTTCCTGACGAATGATAATATGGTCAAACATTCGAGCTGCAATTTTTGCACATTCTCTAATGTCCTCGTCGCGACGATCACCTACTCCGGAAATAATTCCAATTTT
>CAJWCX010000134.1 GCA_913031405.1 uncultured Flavobacteriales bacterium
TTCCGGGATTGGCAAAAACTTTATTAGTAAATACAATATCACAGACGTTGGGTTTGAGTTTTAATAGAATTCAGTTTACTCCTGATTTGATGCCTTCGGATATAATAGGTTCTGAAATTTTAGATGAAAAAAAGGCCTTTAAATTCATTTCCGGTCCCGTTTTTTCAAATGTTGTATTAGCAGATGAAATCAACCGAACACCTCCTAAGACCCAGTCTGCATTATTGGAAGCCATGCAGGAACGTTGTGTCACTGCATCAGGAAAAACATATGAACTACCGAATCCATTTTTCGTTCTTGCCACGCAAAACCCTATAGAACAGGAAGGTACCTATCCTTTACCTGAAGCTCAATTGGATCGTTTCATGTTTAATATATGGGTAGATTATCCGAGCTATGACGAGGAGTTAGAGATTGTCAAAAAAACGACATCTGATGTCAATGAACAATTAGAGGTTGTTTTGAGTGCAGATGAAATCATTGCTTTTCAAGATCTTATTCGACGAATTCCAGTTGCTGATAATGTTTTAGAATATGCTGTTAAATTGGTAAACAACACAAGATTGAGTAATGAAAACTCACCTGAAATCACCAAAAAGTATATTACTTGGGGAGCAGGGCCCCGTGCTTCGCAATATCTTATTGTAGGTGCGAAATGTCATGCTGCTTTGAATGGTAAATACTCTCCAGATATTGAAGATATTCAAGCCATTGCCAAACCTGTTCTAAGGCATCGATTGGTCCGCAATTACAGAGCAGAAGCGGAGGGGTATTCTATGGATAGAATTATTTCTGAGTTGTTATAGTTTATTGACCTCTTTTTTTTAAGCTTGTTTTTGCCTTATCCCAGTAATGATCCATTTGCTCTAGGTCCATATTTCTTATGTCTATTCGGTCTTTTTGAATCATTTCTTCCATAAGCTGAAATCGACGTATGAATTTTTGATTTGTTTTTGATAAAGCTGATTCTGGAGATAAATCAATAAATCGAGCATAGTTCACAAGGGAGAATAATAAATCGCCAAACTCTTCTTCCTTTTGATCGCTGTTTTTTTCGATTTCAGCTTCAAATTCTTCAATTTCTTCTTTTACTTTTTTCCAAACATCCTTCGCGTCCTCCCATTCAAAACCGATGCCTTTGGCTTTTTCCTGAATTCGAGTGGCTTTTACAAGTGCAGGTAGGGCAGAGGGCACGCCCTCTAGAACAGATTTTTTTCCTTCTTTCAGTTTCAGCTTTTCCCAGTTTTTTTTGACCTCTTCTTCATTCTGTACCTCGACATCGCCATAAATATGTGGATGTCTATGAATCAATTTATCACAAACGGAATTTAGGGCCTCACTAATGTCAAAAGCATTTTTTTCTTCGGCTATTTTACAATAAAAAACCATATGGAGCATTAGATCTCCAATTTCGCCTTTAAGTTCTTCAAGATTGTTTGCTGTAATTGCGTCAGCAAGCTCATATGTTTCTTCAATGGTCAAGTTTCTCAGTGACTCAATCGTTTGTTTTTGGTCCCAAGGACATTTAGAACGGAGGTCGTCCATAATATCCAGTAATCTTTTAAATGCGATCAGTCTTTCATCCATATGCAACAAAATTAATATTTATAGTCATGATTGCTTAACTTTGGTTGTGGTGAAAATCGTACAATTTTGTTATTTTGTTTTTTTCGGTCAACTTGTCCTCTTCGGTCAGGTTAGCCAGGGTATTGATTTTCGATTGAAAGCAGGGTTTCTAGGTGCCCACAGAGAAGTTCTTTCTCATCTCCCATCACAGCCCGCATTTGCTAGTGAAATATCCTACTTTAAACATTTGAAATCTAAGTATTCATGGGCAAAAGACTTGAATTATCCGACAGTTGGGGCTGCTTTGTTTCATGGTTCTGTTGGTAACAATGATATTCTTGGAAAATACACTGCTATTTATGGCTTTGCAGATGTTCCAATCGCAGTGAAAAATAATTATGAACTGAGTTGGAGGTTTGGAACTGGTTTAGGTTATACAAATAGAATATATGATCCGGTATTTAATCCCAAGAACGTGGCAATCAGTACGCGTGTAAATGCCATGATTGTCATGGGTGTCAAATCTACGTATCGTTTTGGTTATAACATCATATCTTTAGGAGTCGATTTGACTCACTTCAGCAATTGTGCATTTAATATTCCAAATTATGGTATAAACATTCCTTATTTCTCGATGAGTTATGCAAGAACAATTAATCGAGATAGCACATTGCGTGTAAGACCAAGAGTAAGTAGATTTAAGAAATGTTATTTCGGTGCGCATGGTATTATTTCGCTAAAAGAAATCTATCCTCATGGAAGTCGAAAGTATCCTGTTTATGCTTTAGGAGGTTTTTGTCGTTACTTTTTTCAACAACGGGCTGGATTAGAGACAGGGATTGACTTGATTTCAAAGCAGTCGGTATTTGATTTTGAACCTCAAGTTAATAAAACGCAATGGAGTATTTTACAACTTGGTTTATATACTGGATATTTGGTTCCCTTGAACCATTTTCATTTTTTCTTTGGTATGGGGGTTTACATAAGAGACCGTTACCGACCCGATGGTCCGTGTTATCATAGAATAGGTTTTAGATATCAGCTAAAAAATGGACTATATGGTAATGTTACACTAAAATCTCATTGGGCTAAGGCTGATTATATGGAGTTGGGGATAGGCTATGTCTTAAATTTTAAAAAAAACAAGTTGAATGATTAAGTTGAATTTCAATTTATTTTTATTTAAACTTCTTTTATTGTTGGTTGGTAACGCCGTATTCAACTCGTGTAAACCTGCTTATGAACGTTCTTGCCTAAAAAAAACTGGTTCACTGGATTCTTTAGAAATCGAATTAGTCCCTTTTGAAACATTGAATTTAGGCGAGCATATTACCTATTTACTTATACAGGATACGATAGATAAGGTAGTTATCTATGGTGGATCTAATCTGCTCAACTTTATTGATGTTTCTTTAGAGTCAACAAACTCTACCTTGACTATTCGAAATAATAATCGTTGCAGGTTTTTAAGATATAGTACGAATAATGTGTTGGTGGAAATCCATTTTAATCAAATGAGCGAGATTATTTTTAATGGCAGCGAGTCTCTTTCTAACAATGGGCTTTTACAAATGGATAATTTAAAAATAGTAACACTTGGTGCAGCCGGATCAATTTCATTGAATCTGGAAGCTAATGAGATTCATTGCATTAATGATTTTGGCTGGCCTGATATTGAGATTTCAGGTAAGTGCAACAGATTTCGAGCTGAAACATATGGTCATCAGTTGATGGATACTCGCGAACTTGTCGTAACCAATGATGTAAATATCATTTCTGATGCTGGAACCCACTCGCAAATTAATGTCCAAGGTGTGCCTTTGCGCGTTGAACTTGGTGGCACTGGTGATTTGTGGTATTATGGAGAGCCCACCTCGATTGATAAAAAAGAATATAATTCAGGAAGACTTATCAATAAAAACTAATACTTTTGTGATATGGATATTTTAATTCCAATTCTTCTTTTGAGTCTTGCCTTTGCGGGAATAGCAGTTAAAATACTTCTTAAAAAAGATGGTAAATTTGCTGGAACATGCGCGAGTAACAATCCTTTGTTTCAAAATGATGAGGGTTCATGTAGTTTTTGTGGCGCCAAACCTGAGGAACAATGTAAATCTGAATCGAATTGAAAATCGTTTCTTTTAATGTTAATGGCATTAGAGCAATAGTCAAAAAAAACTTTATTGACGATGTGGCTATTTTAAATCCAGATGTCTTATGTCTTCAAGAGACAAAAGCTATGGTTTTTCAGGTGAAAGAGACTCTTGAACCTTTAGGTGGTTATTTCATCTATGCAAATGAGGCTGAAAAAAAAGGATATTCAGGAACAGCAATTTTAACCAAAAATAAACCACTTTCTGTTAGTTATGGTATTAATAGCCCAGAGCATGACCGAGAAGGACGGGTTATTTGTGCTGAATATGAAGAATTTTTTGTGGTGAATGTCTATGTGCCTAATTCAGGAAGTCAGCTTTTACGTCTAGATTACCGTCAGGTTTGGGATAGAGAATTTTGTGCTTACCTAAAAAAACTTGAGGAGAAAAAGCCAATAATAGTCTGTGGTGATTTCAATGTAGCACACAATTCAATAGATTTAGCTAGACCAAAGCAGAATTACAATCGGTCAGCAGGTTTTATGCAAGAGGAGATTGATGGAATGAATTTTTACAATAAAAATCGATTAGTAGATTCATACAGACATCTTTACCCTAGTGAAATTAAATATTCTTGGTGGAGTTACCGGGCAGGGGCTAGAAAAAAAAATATTGGATGGAGGATTGATTATGTGCTGCTTTCGGAGAACTTATTGGAACGTCTGATAAATGCTGAAATTCACAATGATATTTTTGGTTCAGATCATTGTCCTGTTTCTATTTCTTTTTGATCCAGCTTAACGGATTCCATTTGGATTTTGGCTTTTGGTCATCTACATAATAATCACCAGTATATCCATAACCGTAACCGTAACCGTAACCGTAACCATAACCATAACCGTAACCATACCCATATCCATATCCCTTATTTCCGTATGTTCCATTAAGAAGCACCGCCATATTCGGTAGCCTCTCATCATTCTTTAAATCTAATGCAATATTTAACATTTTTCTAGGCAATTGGTGGGCTCTCACTACATAAACAACCGTATCCGCATATTTTGAAATGAGTAAAGTATCACTTACAATACCAACAGGAGCAGTATCA
>CAJWCX010000135.1 GCA_913031405.1 uncultured Flavobacteriales bacterium
CGAGGAAACGGTTGTTTCAGCTTCCAGAAGACTTGAAAAAAAGAAAGATGTGATTCAGAAGATTAGAATCATTCGAAACGAAGAAATCCAACTTCAAAACCAATCTTCTATGGCTGATTTGATTGGTAACTCTGGAAATGTTTTTGTTCAGAAAAGTCAATTGGGGGGAGGAAGTCCCATTATTCGTGGTTTTGAAACCAATAAAGTTTTGATGGTTGTTGATGGGGTCAGAATGAATAATGCCATATATAGAGGTGGACATCTTCAAAACATTATTACTTTGGATAATTCCATTATGGATCGCGTAGAGGTATTATTTGGTCCTGGATCTGTTATTTATGGTTCAGATGCTATTGGAGGAGTGATGAGTTTCAAAACAAAAGACCCCAAATTGAGTCATAATGACAGAGTTCTTGTTTTGGCTGATGCCTTTACTCGATATTTTTCAGCTGCAAATGGTTTTTCAACAAATGTCCACGTCTCTTTAGGAAATAAGAAATTTGGTTCCTTAAGCTCTTTTACCTTTTCCAAATTTGGTGATTTAAGACAGGGCTCTAATCGAACTGACTTCACTGAAGGGTTTGGAGAGCGCAATTGGTATGTCACACAAATCAATGGAGCAGACACTATGATGAATAATAATGATCCCAACCTACAAATTGGATCGGGTTATCAGCAGTTTGATATGCTTCAAAAATTTGTCTATAAACAAAAGAAAAACGTACATCACACCCTCAATCTTCAATTGTCTAATTCAGGAAATATAGACCGTTATGACCGTTTGACACAAGTAGAAAATAACCAAGCAAAATTTTCCGAATGGTATTATGGGCCTCAGTTTAGATGGTTGTCTTCCTATACATTGAGTTTAAGTAATTCTAATAATTGGTATGATGAATCCAAGCTGATTGTATCTTATCAATCGATCGAAGAAAGTCGCATGGTTAGGAGATTCAAAGAAACTGATCTAAAGAGTAGAGTGGAAGGGTTGGATATTTTCACTGTAAATCTTGATTTTTCAAAACAAATATACCACGCCGCACGTGATCAGCAACACAAACTCAATTATGGTTTGGATGCCTTTTATAATAGCGTAGATTCTCGAGCATTTTCTGAAGACATGCAAACAGGAACGATATCAGCTTTGGATACGCGCTATCCTGATGGTGGATCGCGTATGTATTCCTTTGCACTTTATATGACAGATACATGGGAGATCAGCGAAAAAACAATTGCAAATATGGGTATTAGAGGCTCTCATGTAGGTCTCAATGCGAACTTCATTGATCAAACTTTTTTTCCATTTCCGTTTAATTCGATATCTCAGCGAAATTCATCAATCAATGGTAATTTGGGTCTGATATATATGCCAAAAGAATCCTTGCGTTTTACTTTGTCAGCGGCAACAGGGTTTAGGGCTCCAAATGTGGATGACGTGTCCAAAGTTTTTGAATCTGTTCCGGGTAAAGTCATTGTTCCAAACCCGAGTTTAAAGCCTGAATACTCATATAATCTAGAATGGGGTTCAGAAGTAAAATTGTTTAAAACTCTATCCCTATCCATGAATGTTTATGGCACATATCTATCCAATGCTTTAACTGTTCAACCGGGAAAGATTAATGGATCGGATTCAGTCTTTTATGATGGTTCGTACAGTGAGGTCATCACCACGACGAATGCAAGTCAAGCTTTTTTGTATGGATTGGAAGGTGTTTTGAGAGGTCATCTAGGCAAACACTTTGATATTTTCGGAACCGTCAATTATACTTATGGAAGGATTCTCACGGACTCAGTTCCCTATCCATTGGACCATATTCCACCTGTATACGGTAAACTGAGTCTTGATTATCACAAAAAGCATTTTTCGACGGAGGCATTTTTGCGCTATTCCGGTTGGAAGCGTTATAATGACTATAATTTAGTGGGAGAAGATAATTATGCCTTTGCGTTGCCCGAAGAAGGAATGCCAAGCTGGTTCACATTGAATATTCGATTAAATTATGCTTTTTCGAAAAATTTATCTTTGCAATTGGCGTGTGAAAATATATTGGATCGAAATTACCGGAGTTTTGCATCTAACATTTCCGCACCTGGTCGAAATTTCATTGTAACAATTCGAGGACATTTTTAGTCTTCTTTTAAGGTGAAGTATTTTCCTTTTGTGTTGATGTAGAAAAATTCTTTAACTATCTTTTTTGTTGGGATTAATTGGGGTTCGTAGGTAAATAAATCTGAATTTTCTGGAATAGCTGAAATCTTACTCTCCGTAATTCGAATATTTTTAACGCCATTTTTTGAATCATAAAATTTAAATCCATAGGCTTCCTGATTTGATGTACCAAGCCCATCAAAATTCATCCAATCAAAAACAAGCTCTGGGCGTTCGTTCATGAGGAAGTATACTCTTTTATGACTCGAGTTTCTGATTCGATAATCAATTAAAATACTTTTAAAGTCGATTGAGGTAACATTTTCGAAAGAAACCTCTAATGGAAGGAGTGGGGATGAGGGAATCACAGTAGGTCCAGAAATCTCATCAGTACGTCCGTTGTAAAAAAAGAAGGCATTGAACGGTCCCATATATCCAAGAGCTTCGGCTTTATGAGGTTTGCCTGATTCTTTTGCTCTTGTTTTTGCAAAATTTAGTCTGTTTATAGTGATAATGGCATCTTTGATGGTATCATTATTCAAGTCAGATTTATGTATTTCGTAGGTGTATTTCTCATCTTTTGAAAGAAAAAGTGATTTTTGAAAATGTTCGTGTAATACCTGTTCAATGTATGTTTTTGAGCTGTCCAATAAGTGAATTCGACCGTTTCTATTTGATGTGATTGTATTGCCAAAAATATCTGTATTGCTTTCTTCTTGATTGTTGTTTTGATTTGAGCTCGATTCGCAGGCAAAAGCCGTAAGAAAAAGTAGGGCAAAAATTTTTTTTTTCATCGATACAAATATAATTACATCGTTTTTATCAAGGGGTTCATATGATAACATTCCTTAGAAGTTTTTTATTTTACATGATCTGTAATATTTGAAACCTTGAAATCATTTTTCCGTTATAAAAAGAGATCGATAAGTAAGCGATGAAGAAAAATATTCAAAAGTTGCGTACAAATAAAGTGAGAAAAGCTCAGTTGAAGTTATCTAAGCATAAATCAATGGGTACACGAAGTAATTTTAGTATTTATGAAGTAGCCTCATTAATGGATGTGGTTCAGAATCGTTCTCAGATGAAAAATGAATCGATGTTGTTTTCAATTCATATGAATTAATGCTCAATTACACCAGAACCAATCAATGAATCTCCTTGATACCAAGCAGCAAATTGCCCAGGACTTATCGAGGATTGCTTTTGATTAAATAGTATATACCATTCACCGTTCTTATGAATTAATACTCCCTTTTGTAGTTTTTGTCGGTAACGGATTCGAATCAAGTAGTCTTTTTCTTCTTGAATATATTTTTTATTGATCCAATTAATCGATTCTTTTTTAAGCTTGAGTGCGTATTTGTTTAACCCAGGGTGTTCCTTAGTCTGGCCAGTGTATACCTTATTTTCAAAAGTGTCAATAGCAATTACAAAACTGGGTTCAGGCCGTCCTCCAACATGCAATCCTTTTCGTTGACCCATCGTAAAGAAGTGCGCACCGTTATGACTTGATACCTTTATGCCTTCATCAGCATTGTAATTAAAAGGTTTAGAAAGTAAATCAATATTTTTCACATCAACATCTATACTTTCATATGCCAAGAATTGAGGGTGATCATTAGATATTTCGATAACCTCTCCTTTTTTGGGTTTAAGCTTTTGCTGTAAAAAGTCCGGTAATTTTATTTTTCCAACAAAGCACAATCCTTGTGAGTCCTTCTTCTCTGCAGTGGCTAAGCCTTGTTTTTTTGCTATTTCTCGAACCTCTTTCTTTTGCAAATGACCGATAGGAAAAAGTACTTTATCTAATTGTTTTTGAGTTATTTGACAAAGAAAATAGGATTGGTCTTTGCTGCTATCTTGTCCTGTAATTAGGTCAAAACCGCCATCTTTATTTTCTCTTTTTTGACAGTAATGGCCAGTTGCTACGTAGTCAGCACCCAATTCCATTGCGGCTTTCATGAAAACATCGAACTTGATTTCTCGATTGCAGAGTATATCTGGATTTGGAGTCCTTCCTTTTTCATACTCTGAGAACATGTAGTTCACGATACGATCTTTGTATGGTTCACTCAAATCTATCACTTGAAAAGGAATCCCCAATTTCTCTGCTACCAATAAGGCGTCGTTTGAGTCATCTATCCATGGACATTCATCAGAAATTGTCACCGATTCGTCATGCCAGTTCTTCATAAACATACCAATGACTTCATAGCCTTGTTCTACGAGTAAGTGTGCTGTGACACTTGAGTCAACTCCACCCGAAAGACCTACAACTACTCGCTTCATAATACAAAAATAGAGGTATTTTTAAATATGGGTTAACTCTCAATTTCCTTTCTCTGTGCAGCATGAACAGAGATGATGTTTTTATAATTTGGAGTTATGGCCAATAAGACTTTGATATCTCGCCGTTGTTCCATATTTCAATAACAATACCTTTGTAATTTGGATCAATATCTTGACCGAGTAGGTTGGTTTTTTTAACAACGTGTGTTCTAGGTGCTTTGCACAGAACGGAAATAATTGGAAAAAACTCAGCGCTTCCGTCTAGGTCAGTTTGTGAGAGTTTATAATAAAGCTCACGGTCA
>CAJWCX010000136.1 GCA_913031405.1 uncultured Flavobacteriales bacterium
CAACCAACTTTGGATTCGAATTGGTATCAACCATAGCGAATGTTGGTATATTAAGTCTGCGTGCCTCAGCAAGAGCGATGTGCTCTTTTAGTATGTCAACAATAAAAACCGCTGCTGGCTGTCTTGTCATATCTGAAATAGAACCAAAGGTTTTTTCTAATTTTTCTCTCTGACGAGTTTTGAAAAGCTTTTCTCTTTTATTCAAAGTATCCCATGTACCATCTGACTTCATTTTGTCGATAGTCGCCATTTTACGGATTGATTTTCGTGTTGTTTGAAAATTTGTAAGCATTCCACCTGACCATCTCTCGGTCACAAAAGGCATATTTACATTTTTAATTTTTTCAGCGACAATATCTTTGGCTTGCTTCTTTGTAGCAACAAAAAGAATCTTTTTACCTGACTTTGCGATTTGCTTCATAGCAGAGCACGCATGGTCAAGGTGTACGATTGTTTTATTTAAATCAATAATGTGGATACCTTTCTTTTCTTCAAAGATATAAGGTGCCATTGATGGATTCCACTTTCTTTTTAGGTGTCCGAAGTGCACACCTGCATCCAACAATTGGTCAAAAGATAATTTAGACATATTTATATTTGTTTACATTCCTAATTTTTCAGTATGTAAGGGGGCGAACCGGGTACTTACACACTTGGATACTAAACCCTATCCAATAAACGATTAACGTTTCGAGAATTGGAATTTCTTTCTTGCTTTTGGTTGACCTGGCTTCTTTCTTTCAACCATTCTAGGGTCTCTAGTCATCAAACCATCAACTTTCAAAGCTGCTCTATTTTCAGCGGATAATTCTACCAAGGCTCTTGAGATACCTAATCTGATAGCCTCGACTTGTCCATTAATTCCACCACCACTTACATTTACACTCACGTTGTATTTTCCAACTGTATCGGTTAAAACAAAAGGTTGAACCAGTTTTGATTGTAAAACATCTATAGGAAAAACGGTACTCGCCTCTTTGTTGTTTACAGTGATTTTACCTTTTCCTTTAGATAGGTAAACTCGGGCAACAGCTGTTTTTCTTCTTCCTATTGTATTAATAACTTCCATAATGATTATTTGAGAGTGTCAAGTTTAAGTACTTCAGGTTTCTGAGCATCATGATTGTGCTCGCTGCCTGAGTATACTTTTAAATTTCTATACAATGCTCTTCCCAAGGTGTTCTTTGGCAACATCCCTTTAATGGCCTTTTCAATCAGACGTTCTGGATGTTTTTCTAACATCTCTTGAGCAGAGGTAAATTTTTGTCCACCGGGATAGCCAGAATACCTTACATATTCTTTATTTTCTAACTTGGTTCCAGAAAATGAAACTTTCTCAGCGTTGATCACGATCACGTTGTCTCCGCAGTCTGCATGAGGAGTAAAACAGGTTTTGTGTTTTCCTCTTAAGACCTTAGCCACTTGACTTGACAATCTACCAACTGTTTGATTCTCCGCATCCACGATGAACCATTTTTTGTCTGCTGTTTCTTTGTTTCCTGAGACTGTTTTGTAACTTAATGTATCCACTTTTAACTATTTACAAGCTTTAATAAGCTCAAATTAGGCCTGCAAAGATACAATTAATACTTATATGAACAAACCAAATGAGAAAAAAATCAGGTGAATTTATTTTTTTTTGAATGCTTGAATTGCATTTCTTGTAAAATCACTCAAAACAAGACGTCCACTAATTTCTGCACGCTCAACTAAAAGGGTTTCCCAGTCTTCAGTTCCCGACCAAAATACTTTTTTCAATGCACTCATGGCTTCAGGATTGGAATGTGTTAATTTTTCTAACAAAATTTCAATCTCTTCATCCATTTTTTCTATTGATTCTGAAACATGAGAATACAATCCCTTGTTCTGTGCCCATTCCGCACTTCTCCATTGAGTAGCGTCTATAGCTAGTTCGCTCATCGCTGATAAACCTATTTTTCTTTCCACTGCTGGACCAACAACGAAAGGGCCAATACCCACCGCAAGCTCAGATAGTTTCACAGCAGCATGTTTTGTTGCAAAGGAGTAATCCGCGGATGCAGCAATTCCAACGCCACCTCCTACAGCTTTACCTTGTATTCTTGCCACAATAAGGACTGGGCATAATCGACAAGCGTTGATTACTTTGGCAAACCCTGAAAAAAAGAGTTTTCCTTCATCCAAATCGCTAATCGCCACCAATTCATCAAAACTTGCCCCAGCACAAAATGCCCTTTCTCCAGCTGATTTTAAAAGTATCACCTTGCACTTTTTATGTTCGCCCATTTTTTTTATGGTGTCTGCAAGCTTATGAAGTATGGCTCCCGGAAGTGAATTGCTCAATGGGTGTCCAAATTCTATAATTGCTGTGCCATTATCCTGAATATGGCTTTCTACGTGTCCGTTTTTCATATTACTTGAGAGTGAAACTATCAGAACCAATCAGGTTCAGATCACAATAGATATTTACTTTATAATTCCCTTTACTTATGGTATTTCTTACATCGAAATAAATTGTCATGTCTATGGATTTATTTTGATAATCAATTTCTTTTTTCTCAGTGTATGAAACACGACCGCTATTCGTTTCTGTAGAGTAGCTTGAAACGTTTTGTAATGTTCGTCCATTCGGATCAATAATTTGCATGTAGACTGCCTTTCGACCCCTAGAAGCAATAAGATTTCCTGAAATTGTAAATGAAGATTGTAGTTGAACGGCTTGTTTTGCTCGAGTGGTTATTTTAGACCGAACAACAGATTTCAAAGCTCCAGAATTAAAATTGTACGCACTTAATTTTGATCCAATCTTTACTTTTTCGGCGCTCGCAGCGGCTTCCTCCATGGCTTGATCTCGCTCTAAGGTCCTTGTATCTATTGTTTGTGTTTGTTCCGTGATGATAATATCTTTTTGTAAATTCAAGGTATTTAAGGAGTCGATTTCTACCACATATCCACGCATAATTCCTCTTAGTGTTTCATTTTCTTGTCTTAGCTTAATCATCTGAGAATATGAGAAATTTTTACTTTTTTGAAGTTTTTCGATTTTCTCAAGTTGGGCTTGGAGCATCTCATTTTGGGCATTAAGACTATCTGCCTTTGATGCATCTTGAATAATAAGCTTATCATAGGTCTCCATCATTCTTCTCAGGTCAGATTTTAAATCTGTTGTGATTTCACCCTGGTACTCGGTAAATATTTTTTTAAATTCTCTTATGGTGTCTTGATAATTTGATGATATATTTTCACATTGTGCTAGGTTTTTTCTCTCACTGGTCCATAAATAAGTAACGATCCCTATTCCTAAAATAAGCACAAGAATAGCCCCTAAGTAAATTTTGTTATAGTTTTCTGTAGCGCTTTCCTCTTCCATTACATTCAATTATTGGTGTAAAATTAACTATTTTATTAAATGATTTTTTTCTGAATGGTTACGTCTCTAACAAATCGAAAAATACTCGATGAACCGACAGCAGTGAATCGACTATCAGAACTCGCTGGAAATGGTCCACCATGCTGCATGGCTTTGGAAACAACAACACCTGTTGGAACGTCATTTATAATCATTCTTCCTACTTTATTCATGGCTAAATCAATAAGGTATCGGTTGGCTAATATGCTATCGTTATTAGAAAAAACACTACAGGTCAATTGTCCGGTACAATCACATAAGTATTTTTCTATAATTCGATTATCATCGTACATTATAACAGTCGTATATGGACCGAATATTTCCGATTGAATAAGCGAATTTGTTTTGAAATCTCTTTGATCTATTACGGCCAATGTGTTTGCAACATGAAATGGTTTTTCTAATCTACTTTCGTGAACATCATTTGATATTTCTTTAATCCTTGAAATAGAATCTTCAAATCTCTCTTTTATTTTTGGATGAAGCATGGGTCCAGATTTGAATGTCGTTATTTGAGTTTTTAAAAGAGAACAGAGTCTAAGTCCATAATCCGTCTTGGGAATAAAAATCAGTCCTGGTTTTGTACAAAATTGTCCACGATCATTGCAGATTGAATAAGCGATTTTATTTGCAAGGACTGATACTTCTTCAAGTTGCCCTCCCTTCATAATGATTACCGGATTGGTACTACCCATTTCGGCAAAAACAGGAATAGGAACGGGTCGATCTTTTGCGAAGGCCATAATAGCTTTCCCTCCCGATAAACTTCCTGTAAATCCAATTCCTTTTACTGTTGCATGTTTGCAAAGGTGTTCAGCAAGAGTATATTCATCATCAATAAAATGGGTGAAAATGCTCTTTGGAAGCGATGTTTTTTCAATCGCTCTTTCAATGGCCTTCATGACCTCTAAACTCGTTCCAACATGATAAGGATGTGCTTTTATAATTACGGGGCATTTTGCCGCCAGGGCTGCCAAGGAATCTCCACCTATAGTCGAATAAGCCAAAGGGAAATTACTTGCTCCTAAAACCAAGATAGGTCCAAGGGGTCTTTTAATTTTCTTAAATGACTTATCTCCTTTTTCAATTTTTATGTGAGAATTATTTCTCCAGTCCTTCGATAAAATATAGTCGGAAAAATGGTCAATTTGTTCAAGTGTCCGATTGAACTCATTTTCAAATCGAGCATCATCAAGACCGCTTTCAGAACAATAAAATTGATGGATTGTGCTCTTACTTACAAGAAGCTCTGATTTAATTTGCTTTAGCAGTAATGATAACTCCTTCTCTTCAGTCTGCGCAAAAATTTGCGCCGCCTTTTCGACTAAGACAAGT
>CAJWCX010000137.1 GCA_913031405.1 uncultured Flavobacteriales bacterium
TGCTCACATTCATTTGAATGATGGGTCAGTTGGAGACACGCTAATTACAAGCTGCGGTAATTGGTATTTTGAAGAAAACCCTACATCCACAGTGGAGATTTGGTTCCCGCAAGGTATTATACAAGATGGTATTTATGAATTCTCAAAAACGGAATCTGTCAATGATTTTGAAATTGTAATTAAAAGAAATCTAAGCTTCGGTCCTTCATTTGAGCTTGGCAATCAAGTCTCTGTAAACGCTATTCAAAACCAAGACCTCGTCGCCCAGGGTTATACAGGATTCACTAATGGATATGATTACGAAGTAACACAAGCTTACATCAAAATAGAAAATTCCAATAGCGCTACGTCGATGATTCGTTATGTGATTGAAACTGAGAGCGGGGAACTGATTAAGGGATCCTATAGTGGTAATCTAGAACACTTCAAGCGTATTCAGTCGGAGGGGGATTGTGACTAAGAAATTATTCTTTAATGATTTTCTGAACCACCGAATGATCTTTCGAGCGCAACTCAACGAAATACACGCCGGATTGAAAATCAAAAAGTGAAATACTGCTTTTTCCTGAAATCTCTTTGAGATAATACACCTTTCTTCCAAAGCCATCTCGAACATGCAACTCATGTTTTCCTGGTGATTTAATCATGACCTGCAGCTCATCACTAACTGGATTTGGAAATAGCTCTAAATGCTCTGTTTTGAGGTGTTGAAGACTGCTTTCTTGACAGGGGCTTCTAAGTGTGTCAAACCAATAATAGACATCAGTAAGGGAAGGTAATATGCATTCGTTATGGTTTCCATCCCCCATATATACCGCTTCCGCATTTTCAATGCCATTGGCCTCAAATGCAGCGTCTGCAGCAATCGCATTTTGAAAAGACACTTGCTCGTCTCCCGTACAGTAATACATTCGTATTGGACGGGTTGGGTTCCAATCGTGATTGTCATTATCTGCCATAGCTTGCCACAAAGGGTGAGAAAAATCAGCTTGAGAATTTAAAAAGTTTTCTAGTACAGAATCGACTACAAGCTCCTGAATGATTTGAGGCAATTGATTATTTAGGCTATTCATACCAAGGGTGGTGTTGTTACCATTAAAATAAGGCACAACAATTTCATCATAAGGAGACCTTAAAATATCCGAATACTCGTTATATAGATTTCCATAAACAGACTGATAAGCCGAAAGCATGTAGACAATATACCCAGGTTTTGAATATGAGGCCGCCAAAATAGTATCCGCCATGGCACCTGTAATTTCATAAGGACCTGAGCATGGTGCAGAGGCCAATACGTTGAACTCTGCCAGCATATCGTTTTCTTCAATGTATTTATGTGTGGCCATTGCTGCATGCCCCCCTTGCGAGTAACCCGTTAAAAAGAGCTCTCCATTATCTGTTGTCATTCCGGGAATCATGCCAAGGGATTCCGCTTCGCGAACGGCACGAATCATATCAATTGTGGCCGTGGCCTCAGAGTTTCCGTGACAATAAGGATGAAGCCCAGGGCTGTCTCCCATTCCAATATAATCGGGAAGCACCACATTAAACCCTCCAGCAGCAAATATTTTACCGATGTATGTTTCTTGAACGTCATTAGAAGGAACATCTACCTTTCTGAGGCTGGTTCCGTGCTCATAAACAGCCATAGGAAAGTTAGAGCAGTCTTCACTTATCGGGATACAAAATGCACCTGACGCTATTGTGGGCTCACCCAATCCATCAACTGTATTGTAAACAACTTTATAGGTCTCCACATCATATTCTAAAGGCAGATTAGCAACACTTGCCAATGTAACCACGGGAGTCGTGTTTATGTAGGTTACCGATTCTATGTATTGAGAAAATAAAGTCGTTTGTAAAAACAGCGAGCTGAAGGCAATATAAATTCGATTCATTTATTGGAGGTTTAGGTTCCCCAAAGTAAGAAAAAAAAGAGCGCAAACAAAATTTAAAAAAAGGCGTAAAGCGCTATTATTAAAGCTCTCCAAGATTCATTCCGATCGTAAAGCTCAGCTTTGGGTAAAATCCTTTCTGATCAATCGATTGATCTGTTGCATTACCAAAGCCATCTGCCCAAGAATCCAATTTATCGAACCCAAAACCATAATCAAGTCCAAGCATACCAAACATAGGAAGGAAAACACGGATGCCGATTCCAGCAGAACGCTTCACGTTAAAAGGATTGAAGGTTTGAAAAGAAGGAAAGGTATTCCCTGCCTCCACAAAGGTGAGCGCATAAAAGGTGGCCGACGGGTTTAGCGAAATCGGATACCTCAATTCAAGAGTATATTTGGCGATAATGGGATCACCACCAGCAGAAGAAATGTATTGGTCTTCATACCCTCTTAAGGCTATAATTTCTCTACCTCCAAGCTGATTAACGCCAGATAATCCACTCCCCCCCATCGAGTAGCGATCAAAAGGAGTAATCCCTTTATCCGAGTTATATGAACCGATGTAGCTTAAGCCAAATCTTGGCATTAAGACTAGCTTTTTATTGGCAGAAAGAGGAATATACCACTCACCCGTAAAACGAAAACGATAGTACTCGAGGTACTTGTAACGCTCTTGATTTGTAGCATTGGAATAATCCACATCATTAAACATAGAATAAGGTAAGGTGGCCTTTGCCACAAACTTAAAGCTTGAACCCGTTTGCGGATAAATGGGTGCACTTACTGAGCTTCTTTGCAGCGTATATTTAAAAGCAATATCATTGGCATATCCCTCGGTAAATAGGGGGAACCTGAAGTCATTAACTACATCATAATACTGATAGCTTAACTCATAACGTGCCGTAAAATAATCATCAGGCCATTTTTTTCTTCTTCCCAAGCCAATACCTGCGCCGGTAATTGAAAGCCCGTTATAATCAGGGTTTGAGCTCAACAATCCGTTTGAGCTTAATGCAGTATGATTCAACCAAAACATCAATGAGTTTGGTTTTTTACCTCCCAACCAAGGTTCTGTAAAAGAGAAATTGTAACCCTGATAAAAACGTCCATTGGATTGAGCCCGAATAGAAAGACGCTGACCGTCTCCCCCAGGTAAAGGACTCCAAGCTTCTTTTTTGAAAAAGTTTTTTGTAGAAAAATTATTGAAGGTGAGTCCAAGGGTTCCAATTATCCGCCCTCTTGAAGTCGGTCCTGCTCCACCATATCCTCCAGAGAGCTCAATTTGATCGGAAGACTTTTCTTCAACCACGTACTCAATGTCAACTGTTCCTTTTGCCGGATTTGGCAGGGGGTTCACCTGAAAAGCCTGCTCGTTAAAATAACCAAGCTGAGCCAATTCTCGCTGTGTTCGCATGATATCTGCTTTATTAAAAAGGTCTCCTGGCTTAGTTCTGATTTCACGTAAAATCACATAATCATTTGTTTTGGTGTTTCCTTTAATGGTCACCATTCCTATTCTTGCTTCCTTACCTTCTAGCAATCGCACCTGATAGTTGATATGTCTATCAGTTACATTGGTTTCAACCGGCATAATCTGAAAAAACAAGTATCCCCGATCCATATACAAAGAGGAAATGTCCCTTCCATCCCCGTTTCCAAAAATACGTTGGTCTAATAAGGATTTATTGTATAAATCCCCGTATTTAATACCCAATATAGTATCCAGGTAGGAAGACCTGTATTTGGTGTTTCCCGTCCATGTGATGTCTCCAAAATAATACTTGCCGCCCTCACTAACGGTCATGTCAATGACTAGATTCTTATCATCAATCTGATACACCGAATCGAAAACAATTTCGGCGTCTCTCAGTCCCACACCATTGAATTTTTCCAGCATCGCTAGTTTATCCTTTTCGTAATTAAACTCGGTGAATTTTGATCTCTTAAAAATTCTAAAGATGGACTTTTTCTTTATGTCCTTCATGGCCATTCTCAGCTTCCACATAGGTATCTCCGTTACACCATTTATCTTAATTTCTTTGATCCCTACTTTTTGGCCTTTATTTATATTGATAACGAAAAGCTCAGAGTTGTTGATTACCGTATCCCTTATTCTATCAATATTAACCTTTACATTGTAAAAAGCTTTGTCTCTGAAAAAACCACGAATCTGATTTTGGGTTTGAAAGACGAGGTTTTCTGTAATCGTCTTTCCTGAAAATAAGGAAATTGCTTCCCTCAGTTTATCGGCCTCTCTTTTAGACACCCCATTAAACTTAAACCTGGAAAGTTTTGGCCTTGGTTTGAGTTCAATAATCATATAAACTATCCCAGCCACCTCTTTTTCTGCGTAGATAGCAATATCCGAAAATAAGCCTTCTTTCCACAGGTTTTTAATTGCAGTATTGATCTTTTCGCTAGGAAGTGTTATCGGAAGTCCTTGTCTTAAACCGGCAATAAGCTTAATCGCCTGATGATCGTAATTGTCTGCACCATATACCTTAATCGGGCCCAACTCATATTCTTTTGGACTCATGTAGGAAAAGTCCAGCTTAGAAAGAGAATTTCCACCGTCTTGACTCAAAAACGAAAAGGGAACCATCAAACAACACAAAAACAATACGCGTATGCTCATTATTGTGTTTTTATTTGTTCAGAGACAAGACCAAATCGCCTTTCCCTATTTTGAAAATCATAGACAGCAGCAATGAATTCCTTTCTTCCAAAATCTGGCCAAAAAAGATCCAAAAACACAAATTCCGTGTAGGCAATTTGCCACAATAAAAAGTTACTCACCCGTCGT
>CAJWCX010000138.1 GCA_913031405.1 uncultured Flavobacteriales bacterium
GCTAAAACACTCGTAGAAGATTCTTCGGGCGATTCTGTCACAACTTCTGTTTCAAGGGAAGTAATTGAATCAGGTAAGTTTAAATCGGTAATTTCCTCGATATTATTTTCAGCAATTTGGATCATTTCATTCAGCGCCTCATTAGAATCACTTAGTAAATCGTCTTTTCGAAGATTCATATCTTCAATAAACTTAACTTCAGAACTTATTAAAAGAGAATCTTTAAGATACTGAGGTAAGTTTGATTGATTAATCATTTTTATATTTTGATTTCGTGAATCGACAATAGCAGTTAGTTCTTTTTGACCTTCTATTATTTTATCTAAAAAAACTTCATCCGCTAAAAATTTTGTTTTTTGATCCTCGGAAATTAAAATTTCTTGATCCAATGTAATTTCGATAGTTTGAATATCGGTGTCTATAAGTGTTAAATTCAGAAGAGATTCCCTTGACCTAATGATTTCCTCAGACAAGATCTCTTGGTCTTGCTCCAATGCATATTTTCGTTCAACACTTTCACTCAGTTTTTTACCATATAGAGCAAGGGAATCTGATATACTATTCCAATCCTCAACATTATCAACCTGGGCAAGACTTGTCTTTAATTCGTTTATTCTTAACGCATCTTTTTCAATAAGTGCAACAACCTCTTCTAAAGATTCTTCGACATCAATGAGTTCACTTTCCAAGACATCCTGATCAGCTCTTGCCAATTCAGGAATAGATGGTTGAAAAGGTTTATAGGTTTCAGGAGTCTCATATTGATTTAAAAGAGTTCTTACTGACTCTGTCTCACCGTTAAATTTGCTTTCATTAATCGTTGAATTTATTTTAGCGATTTCCTGATGGTTCGTCTCAAGGTCTTCATTGCTGGCAAATCTATCATACAATAAAGCTTGTTTATTGAAGTTTTCGATTAACGCCGATCGTTTCTGAAAGGCCTCCTTGAGTTTTCTTTGTTGAGATTTTACCTCATCTGTATTTCCAGACTTTATATCTCGTGCTAATATTCTAATACGCTCATCGATTTGTTCTAATTCATTTTTAGATTGAATCAAATTTTGGGCAATTTGTGCTTTTTGCCTTATTTGATCTTCAAGCTCTGCCTCAATATCATAAAGCTCCTCAATTTTTGCTTCAACTTGATCATCTGACAATACAATATCTTCAGCCAATACTTCTTCCGAGGCACTAATGGTCTTTGTATTGACAATTAATTTAGAAAACTCTTGTAAATCAGATTCATCAACATCCACAATAAGATTTGATCGATCCGTTAATTGGTCATTTAATACAATAACTTCTTCAGAATCCTTGATTTTATAATCGCAGGTGACTTGAAATTCATATCCATCCACTTTCGGGGGGAAATTAATTTCATTCGTAAAACTCTTGTCACTGCCTTCAACCAAAGATTCAAGTTTATAATATCCAGGGGCAGGAATTACAAATCGCACCACTCCATCCTTGTTTGTATTGAACGGCCCAAATTTTTCATTAGAATTATTATTGATTAAAAAGAATTGAGCTGAATAGTTTTGAGTATTTACGTTATCATGAAAGACCAGTTGAGATATAAAAGAAGGAATTTCTCTAGAAGTTAGTTTAGATTTTATTACCTCATTAAAACCAATATTTGAATTTCTATTGGTTGTAAAAAAAGCATATGATTTAGACTCAACAGGTATGAATAAAAAATCATCTGAAGTAGATGAATAAGGGAAATTAAGATTTTCAACATCCTCCATGTTTAAAGAATTCAAATCCATTTTTACCCTAAAAACATCAAAGCCACCTATTGAATTATGACCATCTGAACTGAAATATAAATAACCTGTTTCGTCATCAAAAAAGGGAAAATCCTCATTCGATGGGGTGTTTACTTTAATATCAAGTCGTATTGGCTCCCCCCATTCGTTATCAGAATCTTTTTTTTGAATAAATAAGTCTTTTTTGGCCGATTCATCTTTCGAGAAACTTGAAAAAAATCGGTACTTCATTCCTCTTCTAAAAACATACTTCGGTACAAAATCTTTTTTTGAATTATACTTTGAAAATACATCATTGGCTGAGTACAACTTGAAGTTTAATGAATCAAAAACGTATGAAGAAAAATAATCATCATAGCTACGTTTTTCCATAGAAATAACCTCGATAGCTCGAGGACTTTGAAGTAAAGAAATTGCATTTTTACAACGTTTTATTTCATCGAGACAACCATAATCCTTATTCTTTGCTGTTCGCATATTCAAATATTCTCTATACATCTCAATAGCCCTTTCAAATTGATAATTCAAATGGTATAGTCGTCCCTTGAAATAAAAAACGTCTATTGGATAAGCGGCAGTATTCATTAAATAGTCAAAATACTTTTCAGAAGATTTTGGACTTTCCGTATAAAACAGGCAAACAGCATATTTAAAATTGTAATCAATGTTCTTCAAATCATTGGAAAGTAACTGTCGAAACCCATTAACAGCTTCTTTATATTCTTCTTTTTCAAATAGAGAATTCGACTTTTTATATAACTGACTTTCAGACTGAGAGCAAACCAAATGACTTGAACCTAAAATTAGGATGTAAAGAAAAAGACGATATGTATAGTTTTTAAAAAACAATGGTTGAATATTGATAAACTCGTAGAGTTTACGCCTAACGGCCTAAAAAGTTCATTTTGTTCTCTTCCCCCCTCCAAAGCCTACCAATATTTTTCTTATGTGAAAAAATAACAATCAATGAAATAAGTATTGAAAAAATAATCATAATTCTCGCGTCTTCTTTCATCACAAAAAAACTGACCACAGGAAAAAAGACTGAGGCAACTATAGCACCAAGCGACACAAATTTTGAAAATAAAAAAACAATCAAAAATATTCCTAAACAAATTAATGCCGTATCCAGATTAATGGACAATATTATACCTAGAGTTGTAGCCACTCCCTTACCTCCCCTAAAATTCGCGAATATTGGAAATACATGACCTAAAATTGCGAAAAAAGAAGCCATGAGTTGAAGAATTAACTGTTCATCCTTAAAACCCAAATACCAAGAAGTTAAAAAAAATGGAACAGAAGCAGCTAAAAACCCTTTACCCACATCTAATCCTAGAACAAACCATCCCCATGTCTTTCCTAAAACTCGGAAAGTATTGGTTGCACCAGCATTATAACTTCCATGCTCCCTGATGTCAAGGTTATGAAATATTTTGCCAATCCAAACCGCAGACGGAAAAGATCCAATTAAATAACCTGCAAATATGACAATTGCAAAAAGCATTATATTTTTTTAAGATACATTAACTCAAACATTTTACCTTCATCAGCATCGGTGAACGAAAAGTTTTTTGATTTTCTTTTATCTTCTTTAATATTGGTTATTAATCTCATTAATCCCATATCAGTACTTTCAATGATCAATTTACCATTTTTCTTGTTTTTCAAATACTTAAAAGAATATTTATTTTTTCCCGATGCATCATTGAATAGTAGTTCAAAACCCTGATTTGATTCCTCAGAGTAAGATTGCAGAACCAGCATTTTCATGGGCAACCGTTTAAGAACGATTTCATCATTCATTGAGAACACAGGAATCTTACTATACTTGCTTTTGAGTCCGGATATTGGTCCTTCAGCGTCAACTTCCATATTGACATATGACTCCAAACTCAATTCAGGAAACAAAAAGGTACTTTGTAAAAAACCTGGGGTCTTATTGAGTTTATCCTCATCGTAATCTTTAAATAATTTTTCACCTTTAACCTCACTATCGGCGATTATTGAAAATATATCGGTCAATCTTTCTTGAGTTGCTTTACTAAAAGTGTATTCCTTTAGAGAGTCAGATTGATGAAAAGATTTCCCCATGTAATCACCAATGTTTTTAGGTAGGGGAATAGTCATTTTGGAAGTAAGAGTAAGATTTGTTGATTTTTGATCACTATTGTATTGAATGTCTCCAAATGATTCGAAAACAACAGGTTCCAAATTGATTCCGAGATCAATTTTCCCCCTACCCTTCAAAGAACAAGTATTTTCATCAAGAACCAAAGAAAGATTAGAATAACTGTAGTTGTCATCAGTATTGTAATCTATAAGTTCAAAAGTTTTCTTTAGATAATCATAAGACACCTTTCCATGAGCAGAAAACAAAAAGGCATCTGAATTTCCTTGCTTTACAGATAAAAAGGTAGGGTAGATTAACAAACTATCTTTAACCCCATGGTCTTTCCATAAAAATCCCGAAGCTAAATCTTTTCCAGATTTACTTTTAGGATTTTTGGAAATGGGAATTTTAACATTATTGGCATAAATGGTGTCACTGAATTTCATCCATGACTTATCAAAATCACACGAATGATTCATTCGAGTATATCCATCGCAAATCACACCATCATTCTTAGAAGAAACGATAAAGTCCCCAAAGTAATCAAATTTAGAACTGAGTCTAATCTTCTTGTCCTCTGTGATTTCAGTGCTCGCAATGGTCTGGATTTTATCAAAATAAATCGATCCAATATCAATTTTAGTAACCGAACTATCACGATCAAAATATGAGTAAAATCCATTTCCGTAAAATTCATTACGACCCTTAACAGTCAATGTTACATCCGAAAATTCATGCAGTTTAGTGATTCTATTTGCTACGATGTGAGCATTAAAAAGTGTGTCCATTACGGCATTCTTTCGGATCTTAAGTGAAT
>CAJWCX010000139.1 GCA_913031405.1 uncultured Flavobacteriales bacterium
AAAAAAAAATCAATAAGATTGAAAAGATTATCAATGAAAGAATCAAAATCAGGTCGAAAATTAGCGATGGTCATTATTGGCTAAATCAAAGCTCTAATGGCCTTGTTTTTGTCGATGTTCTATTGTTTGCTATTTATCTAGAGGAAGAAGGCTTTGATTCAAAAAAAACACATGACAACATTGTTTTCAATGTGATTTTATATATGACTAAATCTGCCCAGATTGATGGCATTATTGAAGATAAAGAAATGAGACTGCTTATGTATTTATTGCAATCCAGCAATTTGGAAGATTTAAGACGAAAACAATTGGAAGCATTCATTAAAAATACATTAGAAGATAATTTATCTTTTAGCATACCGGAAAGACTATTACACCGAAAATTTATTTTTGAATTGTGTGTTTTTATTAATTATGGAACCCATGAAGTAAAACCCGAAGAAGATCAAAAACTCAAAAGTCTCGGAAAGCAGCTCGGTTTATCCCAAGAGGAAATAGAGGAGGCCTCTTTATTCAGCCGCACTTTTATCTTTAAAAATAGATCTAAGCTAGCGATTATCAATCAAGAAAAATCACTGTCTATATTTTATAAGAATATTCAAAACAAATGGTCTCGTATTCTAGGGAGAAATAAAGAGAAACTATTTAGCGAGCTAAAGGAAAGTAAAGAATTAATGGACCTAGTGAGCAAATCAACACTACGTGAACTAACTCATGAAGAAAAAGAACAAATGAGGAAGCAATTTTATGATATTCTCAAAACCATGCCTTCTTTAGCCATTTTTATGCTTCCTGGCGGTGCAGTTTTATTGCCAATGATTACAAAACTTTTCCCTGACCTACTACCTTCTTCATTTCAAGAAAACACAATTGATGAGGATGAGGAAAAACAAAATGAATATGATTGAAGCCAAAAACATTTCTCTTCGATTTGATAAACCCGTTTTAAAGAATATTGGCTTCAGAGTAAAAAAGGGACATATCGTAGGTCTCGTTGGAAAAAGTGGCGCTGGAAAATCATCTTTATTAAATATACTCTCCGGTCATTTGGCTCCAAATGAAGGAGAAATATACCTCAAAGGAAATAGGCTCCAAGACCCTTCGAGTTTATTAGTCCCAGGATATCAACAAATAAAAATCGTATCTCAAAACTACCAACTTGACCCCTATCACACAATAGAGGAAAACATAAGAGAGGCTGTCATTTCACTTCCTGAGAACGAAAAAAAACGTCGTGTTAAAGCTCTGTTGAGTTTGTTGAAGCTAAAAGACATTTCACATATAAAAGCTATTCATGCTTCTGGTGGTGAGCAACAAAGACTATCCATAGCGAGAGCGATTGCCTTACAACCAGATGTGCTCTTACTAGATGAGCCTTTTTCCAATTTGGATGCAGAACTGAGGGCACAGTTCTTTGAATATATATTAAAGCTTCGGAGTGAGGAAAACCTTACCATCATAATTGTTTCACATGACGGGGAAGATGTACTTGGTCTTTCCGATTATATTTATTTTTTAAACAATGGAAAACTAAGCTCAAAGAAAACTCCATTCAATGCTTATTACAATTTGAGACACCTTTCTCAGTCAAAATTATTCGGTGTAGTCAATCAAATTTCAATCGAAAAGAAGAAAATCCGTTTTAGACCAGATGAATATAAGGTGTCAGGACCTGTAGATGTATGCTTCGAATATTTCATTTTTTTTGGTAATTACTATCTAAACTATTTCAAGAGTAAAAACAAAGAGCAGATCATCTTATCGAGCGATACTCCATTAGAAAATGTCCAAAACATCAGTGTGAAAAAGAAACATCCAATCAAAAAATAAAATATATTAATTGAATAATCATATTCAATATTTACGATCATTTTATTGAGTTTTTCAGGATCAATGCTTAATTTTAATAAAAACCAAGTCATGAAAAATTCTCCACTATCCTTATTCTTCTTCATCCTTACAATCACTCTAGCGAGTTGTGCATCAAAAAAAACATTGAAGAAACCTATTTTTGAAACCACGACCTATAAAGGTGAAAAAGGTGAAAAAGAAGTTACTGCAATCAATAAAAATAGAGCTGACAGAGAAAAAGATCACTTCTCTGCTCTAGAAAAAGCAGATGCTGCTAAAAGACTTATTGAGGCCGAACAAGATGCCATGAATGAAATTGACACTACTGAGCGTGTTGGGGAGATTGAAGATGCTCTCAAAAAGGTTTACCAACGAACACAAAATATTATAAATGAGCTGAATGAGGTCTCTCCATATTCTATCAATGGTCATAAAAAAACATTAGAATTAGCAGCAGAATTAAACGATCTGATGCAGAATTATATTGAGCCTTTGAAGAAAATGATTGAAGCCAATAAAGAGGTTAAAAAAATAGGGGGTGATATAAGTTTTAACGTAGGAAGTGCCGTATTGAACCAAAATGGAGAAAAAGAAATTTCAAAGTTGGTCACCTCCATTCAAAATGACATTGAAAGTTGGGACAGTTATTTAAAAGATCATAATGTCAATATTTTTAAAGATTCTGTCTTTAGGCTTATGATTATTGTGAATGGATATGCTGATGGACAAGGAGATGAAAATGAAGCAAAAAGGAAAAAGGAAAACCTTGAGCTTTCCCAAAAACGAGCGCAATCAGTGGCAGATGAATTATTAAAACAGTTCAATAAATCCAAATACGATCAAGAAATTATCATTGATATTGAAATCAATGGCCGAGGCGAATCCTACCCCCCTAACCTCAATGAAAGGGACATCAAAAGAAACAGCCCTGAGCGACGAATAAGCCGAATAAGTATGGTTGTCGGTCCTCAGATCATTCTGTACGAAAAATAACAATGTTCTAATCGTTTGCCCGAACCCACGCCCTATCTAGAGAAACGTAGGCGGTTTCCTGAATTCAATCTTAGCATCTTTGAATATGGAAGAGGTATTTCTAATGCTTAAGAGAAAGCTTTTGTTGCCTCCAATAGGAGTCCAGTAAAAGGAAAGAGCCCAACAATGCATGTTTCGATTAAGAGAAAAATTGGCATTCGTGATGGTCTTTTCGACCAAATTGATATTAAAATTACCAGCAAGTTTCCATCTTTTAGTAAAACTGACGTCGCTACGCACACTCAATGATTGAATAAAGAGAAATGGATTGGGGTTTATTTCAGATACATTTTGATTGGCCTGAATGGTATATATGTGAGAAAGAGTCATCTTCCAAGGGATATCAAAAAATAAAATTTCTTCTGGGTGAAGTGCGAAATAATTAAAATCAGCATTCCAAACGTCATTTCGTCCGACCTTTTCATCCTTAATTTTTTCTCTCGATTTTTTGGGTGCCAGCAACAGTGTAGTTGAAAAATTCATATTTAAAAACCTTCCCAAATTTTGACCATTATTAATGGCGTAATCACCAGTTGTTCTACCCGTCGATGTGTCCCAAGCATATGGACTGAAGGATCCTGTTGCAACAAAATTCAAGTAATCCCTAGGACTCACGCGCATATTTATACTTATATTGGATAAGCGCATAGAATCTTTTTTGAAATTGTAATTTCCACCTAATGATAATTGGTCAATGATTCGGACTTTCTTAAAACCTGTGAGCGTATCCTTCTTTGATTTAAACTTTAACTCAAGGGTATTATTGACCGCAAAAGTTAAAAGTGATGATTCCGCTGTATTTCCTACTGCGTAAAGACTTCGTTCATAAGGAGAATAGTTGATTATGGACTCGTCAGCTCCAGCATTAGCAGAAACCAATGGATTGATTTGGGGCACGTATCTATACCCTACAGTCGGCGTCATAATGTGACGCATCTTGGGTTTATTCTTACCTATAAAGTCAAAATAGGTGTATAGCATTGTTGTGGCATTCACATTTACATTTAATTCATGAGAAAGAGAGGCTCTGTTTAAAGTGTCAATTTGTGTTGCATTTTCAATTGCATTATATGATTTCGAAATCTCCATAAAATTCACCTTACTCTTGTATGCAACACTTGGGGTAATTTTGAGGATGTTTTTAAATAAAGACCCTGTAGTTTGAAGATTCATGGATTGTGACATCCCATACATGAATTGATCTGCAATGCGAGAAAAATCACCCTGAGTCAATAAAGAATCCGAAAAATTAGATCTGTTTTGACCATCAAAATTATACGAGAATCCAATTCGTTCAACCATCTTTTTCCATTCTCTATTTGATCGCTTAATCAACTTCTTGAAAGGAAATACTCTAGTCATATTTGCAGTCAAAATAGGACTGATTAAAGAAATACTTTCAGATAACGAATTCTGCCTTAAAGACATTTTCAAACCCATATTTATCGGTTTACCTGGAAAACTTCTATTCAGATTGATATCTGAATTAAATGAATTGTTAAAATAGGTGGGATTAATTGGGTCTAAATTATTCTTCGACTCATTATCTGAAATAAAATTAACATTGGAAGAAAAAGACCAATTCGGATTCGACTTTGCCGCCTTTCTATGCGACCATATAACTGTCGTTTTATTTTGACTTTGGTTTTCGGGAAACCCAGTTCTAAACTGCTGAAAACCAATAGATAGTCTCCCTGTGAAGGCGTATCTTTTGGCATAATCTAAATCCCCTCTTAGCCCCCAGCTACCTCTGCTATAGAGATTGGTGTATGCAGAAACTTGAAGACGA
>CAJWCX010000140.1 GCA_913031405.1 uncultured Flavobacteriales bacterium
TGCATGAGTGAGCTTGATTAATGACTTGTTTTCACTCTGTTCTAGTGTTTCAATAAGAGGTTTACATAGTTCTAGGTGATACCTTGCCTCATCAATGTCTTCAAGTGCTAATGATATTTCAGCTAAACCTCTATGAATCATTGATCTGTAGAAAGTATCTCCATTTTTTTCTGCAAGGCTAAGAGCCTTTCTAAGATATGTTTTGGCTTCGTTATAGTAGCGTATTTGAAAAGATTTGTGTGCAATTTGTATGGTTCCCCAGCAGATGCTTTTGTCATCCCTTATTTTTTCTGCCTCATCAATGAATTTTATTAATACTGAAGTACTCTGTCCAATCATACCGAAATGATTGAAAATCTCTGATTGTGTTTTAAATGTTCGTAATATAGCATCCTCCGAATCTGAACGTCTTGCATAATTCAATGAAATGTTTGCATAAAGCAAAGAAGAATCTTTGAAATTTAGATTCATAAATGCTTTGGCCATAATCCTGTAGGATGTGGACAGGTCGTCATTGTTCCCATTCATTTTAGCTTCATTAAAATGCAATCTTGCTACTGATAAGCTTCGCTCATAATTTTGATTAACGGTATGGTTTATATAATCCCAAAAAAAGAAGTGCAACCTGCTGTTTTTGAGCCAAGAGTTATATTTGGCATACGACTTATTAAATTGAGCCGATTGCCCCTTTTCCATATGATGCGAAAGAAGCATGTCTATAAGTTTAACTTTGTTTTGTTTGGAAGTTTGTTTCTTATTTATGAATTCTTTTATGGCTTCTAATAGTGGGTCGTTTGAAACAACTGATTTTTTTTCATTCAAATGAAATTTTTCAATCAATGAATTCACAGAATTATTATTGTTTTCTTGAGAAAAAACAAAACAACAAAGGAATAATGAAAGAAGAGTAAGGAGCTTCATGAGTTTCATATGCTTAAAAATACAAATTTGATAGAGATGTGTCCTGAAAATAGCAATGAATCATATAATGTTATTTCACCCATTTAATTGTCAATTGCGTATCTTTGTCCCTTAAAATTGAAATATGAGTTTATTGACAGTCGGGAGTGTGGCATTTGACGCCATAGAAACACCTTACGGTAAAACAGATAAAATAGTGGGTGGAGCAGGGACCTTCATATCGATAGCCTCCTCTTATTTTGTCCAAGATCAAAATATAATCTCAGTGGTTGGGGGTGATTTTCCACAGGTAACAATTGATGACCTCAATGCAAGAGGAATCAACACGGATGGCTTGCAAATTAAGAATAGTGAAAAAACATTTTTTTGGTCAGGTAAGTATCACAATGATATGAACAGTCGAGATACGCTAATCACCGAGCTGAATGTTCTTGAAAACTTTGATCCGATTGTACCTGAAGTATATCAGAGCTCCAGCTATTTAATGTTAGGGAATTTGAGCCCTTCAGTTCAAAGCACGGTTATTGAACGATTGAAAGTGCGTCCGAAGCTCATTGCTATGGATACGATGAACTTCTGGATGGATATCGCAATGAATGACCTAAAAAAAACCATATCTATGGTTGATATATTAATCATTAATGATGAGGAGGCTCGACAATTGAGTGGGGAGTATTCACTTATTAAAGCGTCGGTTTTGATTAGAGAAATGGGTCCAAAGATTCTTATTATTAAGAAAGGAGAACATGGTGCTTTATTATTTAAGGACAAGGAGGTTTTCTTTGCCCCTGCATTACCTTTGGAAGAGGTTTTTGACCCTACAGGTGCTGGAGATACTTTTGCTGGGGGTTTTATGGGCTACTTGGCTTCAACAGATGATCTGTCTTTTGAAAATCTGAAGAGAGCCGTGATTTATGGTTCTGCTTTGGCTTCTTTTTGTGTAGAAAAATTTGGTACGGAAAAGTTACTAGAAATCAATAAGGAGGATATTTTAGCCCGTGTAGATCGTTTTGTATCACTGGCCAGTTTTGATATGAATGTTTCCGTGAAATGAAAAATGAATTGATTGAAAAGCTTATTACCTACGTAGCTGAGGAAGATCTTATCTCAAATATTAGAGAGGTGAACCAGCTTAAAGTGGAGTTTGATGATTGGCTTTTGAAAGCAGAGGGACAACAGCAGGTTGAAACACTTAAAGCGAAGGATGTAGGAAAGCAAATTGAACAGATCGACTTTTCCATATTCAAAGAGCGGTTTTATTCTCTATACGGTAATTACAAAGAGAATCGTAAAAAGCAAATTGAAATCAAAAATCAACTTGAAGATGAAAACCTAAGGCAAAAAAAGGTTTTGATTACTGAGTTGAAAAACTTAGTCGAAAATGAGGAGAACATAGGCTCTGCGTTTAAATCGTTTAATTCCATTCAAGATACTTGGAAAAAAATTGGTGATCTTCCACGATCAAAACGCGATGAGGTGCAAAAGGAATATTCAAGATTACGTGAGATGTTTTTCTATAACATCAATATGTATCGTGAAATCAAAGAGCACGACTATAAAAGAAACTTCCAGCTCAAGAAAGAAATTATTTTTAAGTTACAGTCCATTAGAAATAGTGAAAACCAGATAAAAGAAATAGAAAGAGGACTTCGATTATTGCAGGATGAATGGGAGGATATCGGTCCTGTAAGTAATGACGAATGGGAGGGTCTTAAATCAAGTTATTGGGAGGCAGTGCGTTCGATTTATGACAAAATCAATAAGCATTATGACGAATACCGTCAGATTCAACTTGAAAACCTAAATAAAAAGAGAGCGCTTATTCAGCAATTGAAAAGCAAAATAATACAAGAAGAGGGAGAGAGAACCTTAAAGCAATGGAACCAATTGACTAGTGAGGTTAAGAAGATTCAGGATGACTGGAAAAAAATAGGATATGCTTCGAAGAAGGATAATGATAAAATATGGAAAGAATTTAGGGGTGTTTGTAATGGCTTCTTCGATGATAGAAAAGCTTTTTTTAAGTCAAAAGATGATGTTGATAAGGTTGCTAGAGATCAAAAAAAGGAATTGATCGAAAAAGCCAAATCGTTTAACAATGTCAGTGACTTTTCATCTGCAACTAAAGGATTGATACAGTTACAAAAACAATGGAAAACGGTCAAAAATGCCGGTCGATATGAGAGATCACTTTGGGAGGAGTTTAGAAAGGAATGTGATGCTTTTTTCAATAGGAAAGAGGAGGCTTATAAAGACCTCAAGCAATCATATGTAGAGAATCTAGAGGCCAAAAAAGAGGCATTATACAAACTTAAAAAGCAAACGGTAGATTCCCAGACGGATCTTTCTAGTATTAAGGATAGCATGGCTTCTTTTATTTCTATAGGTCCAGTTTCTAGAGATCAATCTGGGTATATTATGAAGGAATTCATCACTTTGTTAAAAGATAAATTAAGCTTAATGAAGCTCGATAAAACGCAAATTGAATTAATTATTTATAAATTTAAAATAGATTCATATGCGTTAATGGAAAATAGAACGGACTATTTCTCTAAGGAAAAAAAAATGCTCAAGAAAAAGCTTTCTTCGCTTCAAAACGAGATGTTTCAATCTGAAAACAATATGGGATATTTTTCAATTTCTAAAGGTGCAGAGAAATTGTTTGATCAGGTCAACAAAAAGAATGATCAGATTAAAGAGGAAATCACCTTAATAAGGCGCCAGCTGAAATTAATCCCGAATGAATAGTTTTACGAATAGTTTACTGATTTTTTTTACCATCCCTCTGCTGTTCTTAGCTATATACATTGGATTAGATGTGCAAATTAATTTTTTACATATTTCTGGTAGCTCTCTTCCATACCAAGAACAGATATTCATAGGATTTGCAATCATTTATTTTATTTTACTAGTATGGAGAAGTGTACGTCGATGGATGGGTATGTTTATTGTCAATAAAGCTGATCGATTCAAATGGAACAAGGTGGTTAGCAGAGTTCGACTCAAGCGTATCATTTTATATACATTCCTTGAGGCTGCAATAATGAGTTCTATTGGTATTGCTATACATAAACTTACGGGTGTTTACCACCCTCCAGCTATTGTTTTATTCGCTTTTTCAATAGAAAATATTATTTTTTTAATAGTGGGTTCGCGCGATAGGTTTCGAGTGGGTATTTCCTCTAAAGCGGTCATTGTTGCCGATAGGGAAGTAACGATTGGTTATTTCTCTGGTTTACGCGAGATAACTTTGGGAACTGAATCCATTTATTTTGATTACATTAAAAATTTGCAACTTTCTTTTCCCACAGATTGCATTGATGATGAACATATTGACTCTTTTAGAAGTTCCGTAAAGAGCGTGATTGATCCGGACAGAGTGTTTGTTAGAAATAAATATTAATCTATGAGTGAGGCTCAGATATTAATTATTGAAGATGATCAGGTTTTTGCAGAAATGGTTCAGTTTCAGTTGAGCACATCAGGAATTTCTTTAGAAAATATTATTTCAATAAATTCTATTGAAGCAGCAAAAGATGTTAGGTCCTATCTAGAGCCCGATGTGATCCTTTTGGATTTGAATATACTCGATTCAACTGGAGTAAAGACATACGATAGCATCCATACTCTTTTTCCTTTGGCATCAGTCATTGTTCTGTCTGGAATGGATGATGAGTCTATAGCGCTTGAAATAGTCTCAAAAGG
>CAJWCX010000141.1 GCA_913031405.1 uncultured Flavobacteriales bacterium
CTCCCCACAAGGGTAAAAGCGCCCCAATAGTAGGGTTGTGGGTATTTCGACTTAATGAACGAGCGGGTTGATTTGAAGGCCTCTCGGATGGACATTTTATCTTCCAACCAATAGGTGTAAAATGTTGTCATAAACTCCTGAGTCACCTTGTCATCCACTTTCCAAAGGCTCATCATCACATAGTCGCCAAATCCAAACGAAGCGAGTAGATAAAGGTGAGAAACCAATCACTAAAGGAAACACCCTCTAATTTACATTGATAAGAATAGTATTCAAAACGCACTTTAAAAAACCAATACAGTACTTGTTTTTAATAAAATTATCATAGGATAACAAAGCGTTTAATTCGACATTCGTACCTTTGAAAAAATTAAACATTATGAAACTACATTACCTCATTCTTTTTATTCCCTTTATTTCTTTTGGTCAAATCACTTTAGATGTCAGTGATTTCGCAGACGCCGGAGACACCGTTCGACTCAGCACTTCTGGTTCAACAAATATTGACTTCAGCACAACCGGAGAAAACATGAATTGGGATTTTTCCAACCTGGCTGCAGAGAGCCAAGAGCTCAAAGAATTTAAAGACCCTAATGACGCTGGGGCGCTCATAAGCTTTTCATTTGGGAGCTTTGCCGATGAAGAGTATCAAGCGACTAACTATACCGAATCCACAGAAATACCTCTTGACCAAGCTGGTGAATTTCTACCCGTAACCATCAATGAGGTGAATCAATTTGCACGTCACACTTCGGATTCCATTACTTTATTAGGCTTATCTATTAACGTAGAGGGAAATGACATTCCAGTGCCCTCCGATACGATTGAAACAAAATATGTCCTTCCTTTAAATTACGGAGACTCCTACTCTTCTCGGGGTTATACCTACCTTAATATGAATCCTATTTTTAACCTGATCTGGATACAATACAAGCAGCGCAGTTCTACCGTTGATGGGTGGGGAACCATCACCACTCCTTATGGTACATTTGAAGCTTTACGCATCAAACACGAAATCAATGAAATAGACTCTGTATTTATAGACCTGACAGGAACACCCAGTTGGTTTGAGTTACCTGTGCCTCCATCAACTGAATACGAATGGATTGCCAAAGATCAAATTGAGCCTATATTGAGTATACGCACCTCACTTGCTGCAGGAACAGAAACGGTGAACCAGGTGAAGTACAAAGACAATTACATCGCCACTGAAGCTGGTATTGAAGAGAATACCATAACATTAAACGTTGGGCCCAATCCAGTGAAAGACCAGCTACTGATAACAGGACTCAGCAATAGCCTGCCTTATACTCTAATCACTTCAGATGGAAAAACCATTCAATCAGGTACTTTAAATCCTCAAAATGGAGGCGACCGAATCCAGCTCAACATGATACCCAAAGGAATCTATCTGATTCATATTGGAAGCGATTCTAATCAATTCATTCAGCGCATTGTAAAACTATAAACACCCTTCATGCACTAAAAAAGACTTTTGTGTGGTTTAAAAGAGACTTATTAACTTTAGGACATAAATGTCAGGAACTCAGTCCATAAAAAAGCCTATTACACGAGGACGTCTCCGAAAAAAATGGGGACGTCGATATTTTATCCTAAAAAGATACTGGAATTGGATGACGAGTGGAAAGCAGTGGTCTAAGGTGAATAGCAATATTAATTTTAATTATGAGGTAAAGTATCATAAATCATTGATTTTAAGACCTTTAAAAGATGTTGAAATGTATCTTCAGGAAAACAAAAGAACCAATCTTAAATTGGCTATTGAACAACTCAATAATACTATAATTGGTCCGGGAGAAACCTTTTCACTTTGGAAGCAGGTGGGTAACCCCACAGCAAGAAAAGGCTACCTTGAGGGACTGGTATTGAATCAGGGTAAGATTGATAAAGATATCGGAGGAGGCTTATGTCAATTGGGTAACTTATTGTTTTGGATTTTTGCACACAGCCCTCTCGAAATTACAGAACGCTACCGACATGGCTTTGATGTATTTCCCGATGTCAATCGCAAGGTACCTTTCGGAGCGGGAGCAACACTTTCATACAACTACATTGATTTACAAAGCTTTAATTCAGGGTCAAATACCTTTCAAATTGAGCTTTGGATGGACGAAACACACCTTCATGGTAAACTTACCTCTCAAGAGGCCATCGCTAGCTCATTTCGCATTGAAGAAAGAAACCACCTCATCAAGCAACAACTGTGGGGCGGTTACTCGAGACACAATCAAATCTTCAAAATAACGACCAGTAAAGAGAGCGAAACAGAGACACTATTGGTTGAAAATCATGCCCTAATGATGTATACACCCTTTCTGGAACAAAAAGAACAAGGATAAAAGTCAAAGGAACGAACCAAGCAACTAATTTTCTTGTTATATAAATATGTTATTAGACAGTACGGTACTATCAAAGTCACAAAAACTAGAGATTGATAGCCTTGTGGGTTCAAGCTACTCAATATGGGATAGTTTGCGACTCAAAGGCATTGGATCTTCCAAGCTCAATATTGAAGCCTACAGTGAAAAATTCAAACCTTTCCTAGAGCAAAACAACTCTCTGAACTATTGCAACATTGAGCTAAGACCCAAAGGCATTATTGTTCATATCAATAAAAGAGCAAGCCGATTTAGCTGGGTAATGCCTTATTATGCCCTATCCATATTTTCTTCAGAGCACTTAGGTATTCACTCGAACGGGCAATTCCTTAAAATTAAACACGATGACCTTTACACCAAATCTGTTTCATTTATTCAAAAAGTCATGTCGCTTAAAGCACATTATTCAGATCAGACAAATCCAAGGAAAAAATAACTTTTGATTTATCAATATGGTAGAATTTATTTTTCAAAACGATATGTTTATATTTGATAGTATATGTTAAATGCTACACTTAGTTCTCTGTCAAAATCTATCTTTTTAATTTTTTTGATGTGTGCTTTATCGATGAACAATTGGGCACAAGACTCCACAAGGCTTTTAGTTTACCAAAATCATGTTTCAAAGATGGATGAAATCATGTCTAAAGACGGCGGGAGCCTTGAACACTTGAAGGTGATTTATGATCAGTTAAAAGAGATCTATGAGAAAGAGGAATTACTCAGTGAATCGGGCTCGCTTGAGACCCTAACAGATCGCTACAATACCTATGAATTGAGAGAACGTGCTCGCTACATTGATATCATGAATAAAAATTATGAGCTCAAAAAAGCATTGGTTTCCCTTGAGGTGATTGAGAAAAAATTCCCAAAAGAACAATTGGTCAACGATCTGGCTACAGCCACCAGAGAAAAAGCCTCTAAAACCCTTTACAAGAATCTCAAAGAAAGCCGAACTTCATATACGATAGAACCATCGCTATCTTTATTTTCAATAGGAAAACCACTTAGGGAATTTACCTTCTTTCAGTCTCCAGGAATTAACCTTATGTTTGGATTAGGAGCGTACAAGATTTTCAACGTTCACGAATCCTACCGCAGAGGATTCAAAAAATATTATAAATATTCTCAAATCGGATTAAAAATCGATTACTTCAATGGTGATGGAGAAAGCATGGACGAAAACGTAAAACTTAATTATTTGAATTCACAAATCAGTTTCATGCTCAATAGATCGCTTGGACTTGACCTGGGCTACGTCGCGATAATAAATTCAACATTACCAGCGGACAAAGGATTGTTTTCTGCAAACATATGTGCCGAATTACCTTTGGATTTTATCGGCCTTGGTTTGAATGCAAGGGTACTTTCGGATTTCTCAAATGTATATCACATTCAGTATGGTTTGTCGCTTAAATACATTTTTAAATTGGGTGGATCACTAAAGCCTCAGGATACCAAATCTATCAACACTGCCATCGATAATATCAATATCAAATGAATTATTCTCAATTTACTTATTCAGACCATGAATCAGCATCGCTGTTTTCATTCAATAGTTTCCTCCAATCCTTTTCGTTAAAGTCAGACTCATCAATAATGTCTTTATATTCTTCTGGATGTAATTCGAATCGCTCGATTTTAGCTCCGGTATAAGCCTCGATATCTTCAAGCAAGGTGCGTTCATTTTGGGCACAAAAAGAAATGGCATGTCCCTTATGATTTCCTCGTCCAGTTCGGCCGCAACGATGTACATAATTTTCAGAAACATCGGGGAGGTCATAGTTGATCACATAATCCATATCAGGAATGTCTATTCCTCTACAAGCTACATCCGTGGTCACCAATATGTTATTTTTTCCTTCACGAAAACGTGCCAAAATAGAAAAGCGATCCTTTTGATCAATTCCACCATGCAGGGCTTCTGCCTCAACCTCTACCCGCTTCATAGCCGCAACAACACGCTCTACACGAACTTTGGTGCGCACAAATACGATAAATTTACCATCGTCGAATTCTTTTAGGAGGTTTTCTAAAAAAAAGCGTTTGTCATCCATTTCTACAAAAGCAACGGCATGCTGCACATTTTTAGAAACTGGATTTTTAGGTGAAACGTGAATCCGAATGGCATTCCGAACCACATCATAGGCCAAGGACTTAATTTTTTTATTGATGGTTGCCGTAAAGAACAAGGTTTGTCTTCTTCTCGGTAAAAATCGCA
>CAJWCX010000142.1 GCA_913031405.1 uncultured Flavobacteriales bacterium
CAATAAAAGCCTTTGGAATACTTTGATTCTATGTTAAAGTTTTGATTTTTCAATGTATCTTCAAGGTCTGATTTTTACTTATAAAATTACTATATATGTTAAATAATAAACTGACATTAAAATGCAATGACTTGGTTGTAAAGATGGAGAAAAATATTTCTGATCAAAGAAAATCAATATTGAATGAAATAGCATTATATATGCACAGTGAAATCAAGAAGAAGAATGGTGAAGGGGAACTCAAAGTGGTTTATTTATGCACTCATAATTCTCGGCGCAGTCATTTTGCTCAGGTCTGGGGACATATTGCAGCATTGCATTTCGGGATTCAGCAGATAAAGGTGTTTTCAGGAGGCACTGTCGCAACAGCCTGTCATCCCAATACTATTAGTGCGCTAGAGCATATAGGATTTGATATAGCATGTAATGATTTAAATAACGAAAACCCTATGTATCATGTTTTTTACAATTCAAAGGAGTTTATTGAGTGTTATTCAAAAACCAATACCGATATTTCGTTGCCTCAAAATGATTTTATAGCGGTAATGACATGTTCCGATGCAGATGACAATTGTCCTCTTGTTCCCGGAGCTCAAAAAAGATTTTCTACAACCTATGACGATCCAAAAGAATTTGATGATACCTCTAATCCTACTCCACTTTACGTTGAAAGGAGCTTGCAAATCGCTTCGGAAATATTGTATACTTTTCAGAAATTGGCTTCAATGGACTAGTCAGATGTTCTAAAGAGATCCCAAAATGTATTTTCTGGAATCGGGGCAACAAGACAAATTTCTTTTTTTGTTGTGGGGTGGTTGAATTTGAGTTTTCTCGAATGCAGGCAAATAGACCCGTCTCGATTTGATCTTTTTGCACCATATTTCAAATCCCCTTTTATGCAACATCCTATTTTGGCAAATTGAGTCCTGATTTGATGGTGTCTGCCCGTTTCAAGTTCGACCTCCACCAAATGGTATCTCTCTGAAGACGAAATTAAACGGTATTTCAATATAGCTTCCTTTGATCCTTTGTTATCCTTGTAGGTAACATAGCTTTTATTCTGCTTTTCGTTCTTCTTTATATAATTGATAAGCGTACCCTCTTTATTTGGTGGTTTGTTTTCAAGGATGGCCCAGTAGGTTTTTGAGGTTTGTTGATCTCTAAATTGTTTGTTCATTCTTTCCAAACCTTTACTCGTTCGAGCAAATAGAATAACACCACTAGTTGGTCGATCCAAACGGTGAATAACACCACAAAAAACATTCCCTGGTTTATTATATTTGTTTTTTAGATAAGCCTTAATTGCATCAGGCATCGTGGAATCACCTGTTCTGTCCCCCTGAACAATTTCAGAAGATTTTTTATTGATGGCTATGAGGTGATTGTCTTCGAATAAAATGCGATTTACAATCATATCATTACGCTTTTAGTTTCTTATAGGTTTTATTTCTCCAATATGCCAATATACTAAAAGCAATAAAGAAAATAATGGTGTAGCTGATCCAGGAGGGGAAGTCTCCGAGTCCATCACCTTGCGCATAAGAATGCAAACCGACCAAAATAAAATTGACTCCAAAAAAAGTAAATAGGATAGCTGAATAACCCCAAAAAGAGACCAGATTAAATACAAATTTACTCTTCAGGCCTGGAATAAAACGCAAGTGTAAAATCGTTGCATAAACCAATACAGATACTAAAGCCCATGTCTCTTTTGGGTCCCATCCCCAGTAGCGTCCCCATGACTCGTTGGCCCAAATTCCACCAAGGAAAGTTCCGATGGTCAGCATGAAGACACCGATGGTCATAGTCATTTCAGAAACATAGGTAAGTTCAGCAATGTTTGAAGTGATGAACTTACCATTTTTAGGAGTTCTAAATATAAATAAAATAAGGTTTAGCAAACCTAATATACAAGCCAATCCAAGAAAGCCATAGCTCCCCGTTATCACTGCTACATGAATCATGAGCCAATACGATTTTAAAACAGGTTGGAGTGGTGTGATTTCAGGGTCTAATAAATTTAATTCAGTAACAAAAATCATTAATGAGGCAAGGATTGCGGTACCCACCACGACAACTGCATTTTTTCGAGAGAAAATAAAGCCAGCTAGCATGGTTATCCATGCGATAAATACCACTGCTTCATATCCATTACTCCATGGTACATGACCCGAAATTTGCCATCTAATAAACAAACCACTCCCATGAAAAAGGAATACACCAATCAACAGATAAAACAAAACTTTCCTGGCGATAGTCAATGACTTAATTAGCCTCGTTTTTTGAGAAGTAAAAATTTGAATAAAAAAGAGGATCAACATAATAAATCCAATCAGACCGTAACTTTGATAGGACCTTTTGAAAATTTGCATTTTATTGTATTGAACCTCCAGCTCTAATAAGCTTTCAGTTGGTATTATATCTCCAGCTACTTTTCTTTGTTCAGTTTTTAAATTAGAAAGCAGTGTGATGCTTTCTTCGTAGTTGTTACTTTTTGAAACATTGAATAAGCTTCCTAAATAGTTCAAGGTTAGTCTTGAAATCACAGAGTCCTTTCCTCGTGTGATTTGATAGGAAAGAGGATTCGCCCAAGTGTTTTTAGGATCATTCTTGAGAGGGATAATTTTCAGGTATTCACCGACAAATATCTTTTCTGCAACTTGGAATTTCTCATGAAGTTTAATGATTTTTTTATCGAATTCATCGCGGTTTGATTCAGGTTTTTGAAAGGCTTTAGCATATTGAGATTCCCATTTAAACCGACGAATGTTATCTACGTTGACTTTACTCAAGGACCTGAAGCTTTCGAGTTTCTCTAGCTTCAATCGCTCTCGAACTGCCCTTGGGACGTATATGGTATTTTGCTTTTTCCAATACTCTGCATAAAGGAGCATGCTCATGATGGATTGAACTGAATTGTATTCTTTTCCCTCGTGCTCCAATATGTTATTTCTGAGTGTCTTCCGGAGCAATTGGTCACATAAAGTATGCATAGGTATAATACGTCCCTCATAACTTTGAACAGGCAAGGTGGCCAATTCATCCGTATGTTTTTCGGAAATGACATGAAAAGTCTCACCCCTCACAATAGCATTGTCTGATGAGTGATTATGGCCCTCATGTTTGTTCGGCTCTTGGGCTGGATTTTGATTGCCAAAAGAAAAAATGGTGGCGATGAATATGATTGTCTTTAAATTAATGCTCTTTGATTTTAGTTTTTTCAGTTTTTTATTGAGGTCTCTAAATCGACCGACGGGAACAACAATCGAAAGAATCATTCCGACAGCCATAAGTAAATATCCCAAATAGGTAATATTGGTGCCCCAATAATCGTGGTTTACGCTAAGTATGGTGCCCTCTTCATTTTTCTGAGGGGTTTTGGGATCGTCTAAGGTATAACTAGATTGAAAAAAACGATACCCCTTATAATCTAGTACATGATTCATGAATATTCGTTTATTTAGTTTTTTATTTTCTAGTGAGTCTAAAATGGTAATTTCACTGGCAAACGATGAAGGTGATTCAGATCCAGGATAGTTTTCGAGCTGAAAGTCTCTGCATTTTACCTTAAAAGGAATATTTTGTCTAATTGATCCATACTCCAACTGATAGTCCAATCCATTCATTGAAATTCGTTTCGGTGCAGGAATAGTCGACATGCCTCCTTCAAGAAGAACTACTTGAGAATTTTTTCCGTCACTTATTTTTACCGTTAAATAATCGGCTCCTCTGTTTTTATTACCAGAGGGCATCAATTTCTTTTTGGCATTGTAGTAGATATTTTTAACAACAAATTGACTGTTTCCTACTTTGTATAGTATGCTAGTTTCAAGAGGACTCCATTCTTTTAATGGGTAATTTGTGTATTGAGAGTCCGCAGGTGGAATACCTGTTTCTCTTGTCCTCATCATTTCGGTCATCTTTAAGGAGCGAATGGGAACATTCGATTTCCATTCCATTTTTCCATTTTCATTACGTAGTGAGATGCCATTGGCTTGAATAGATTTTTCATATCCAAGAGGTATGTTTCCCACCAAAACGACGGAGTTCTCATCGATATAGTTAGAGGACATTCCCTCCGTTACAATATCTAAAACGATTGAATTTTTATACCCTTTATCAATAAGGAAAGAATCTACTCGTTTACTCTGAAAATTTACATACTCAATCGAAATATCCTTATTTTCAAAGTTTATTTTGTCATTAAAGTGGTTCCCATAATCGTGAGTATATTCGGATAAGAAGTGCTTATTTCCGCTAACCTTTATTTGTCCTGTTCTTTTATTTTCCACCTTTACCAAAAGATGGGGATCTGATGTATAAATGAAATTTTTTGTTTCCCCTTCTTCAATGGTCATAATACCTTCAAAGCTGAAGTATCTCGTCACACCTGCTCCCAAAATAATAAGGAGAAATGCGAGATGAAAAGACAATATGGCAAACTTTTCAGTTCTCCACATTTTGTATTTTATAATGTTTGATATCAAATTTAGACTGAGGAAAATCAGCAAACTGGTAAACCAAGATGCATTGTAAATCAATATTTTTGCAGCTTGTATGCCATGTTTTGATTCAATGAATGTTGCTAAACCTATAGCCACAAGAAAAACGAT
>CAJWCX010000143.1 GCA_913031405.1 uncultured Flavobacteriales bacterium
TAATGGACAAGAACATTTAATATCATCAAGCGCATCAACCAAAGACACTTTTTTCATTCTAAAAGACGTCACTAAATCAATATTAGCATTATAAGGATCTCCTGTCCAGGTCAAAAGAGAACCCCCTTCTATATCAAAATCCTGCTTAATGATTCCCATAGCAAAATTATAGGTGCTGTTTCCCAAAATCTCATAGTAACCCGTCAAATTAATTTCATTGTACTGATCCAATGTCATATTCAAATCTCCAGAACCTATTGCCACAATTTCATCGCCTATGTCTGGGTTAAATATAATTTTCACTTCTGCGTCAGGTGTTACTTTGAAATTTAAATCCAAATCGATACCAGTCAAATCGGTTTTGTCACTTTCAAAAGATTCTGAAATCTCCGAATCCACAAAACTCACAAAGTCAAAATCCTCTTCAATTTCAGAAACGCCATACATGGGAAAATTAATCTTCGTTCCCTCAACGGTTTCTACATCCAAATTGATGGCTAAATTATTAGCTGAACCCGATATATTGGCATTGCCGCGTCCATAAGCTTTACCATAGTAGACATCGTCTTCCTTATAAGTTGTATTTAAAATTAAAAACTGTTCTAATGGAGCTACAGTAAAAGGAAGTTCGTTTTGTCTCATGTCCATATCATCCTCGAAATTTACTTGAATATCAAAATTCCAATTGTCAAAATTCTCATGAAATATGGTTCCAATTACAGATCCTGTATTTCCTTCATCATCATTTAAGGGAACTGAATTCATGGCAATCATGTCCTTCCTAACCTCAATGTTACCGTCAATTGAATAATGGACTCCTAATAGTTCTAATTTTGCACGAGCACTCTTTAAAGTCAAGGTTCCATCAAGCTCAGGTCTAGTGGGTGACCCCCGAAGATTTACCTTACCATGAACCATACCTGAGACATCACTTACCACCTTCTGATCTAATAATGCGTTTACAAAGGCAATATCAGTATTATCAAAATCCAAAAACAAATCAATAATATCTTTCTCGATGCCGTAAAAACCAAAAAATTTAAAGGTTTGAAAATCCTCCACATCCAATTCACCGCGCAAATTAAACTTCTGCCCTTTCTTATCCCAATTGGAGTGCACCAACAAATCACCAATGAAGTGTTCATCAAGGAAAAAATCTTTCAACCAAAGGTCACCCATGTACTGAGGATTTAAACTAGGATTCGATAAAGAGGCCCAACCCGATAACGATCCCTCTAATTTATTGTTTATACCTAAAATCAATCCTAATTCTGAAATATTAATATTCTCAAGATTTGCTCGTAGCTGATCAAAATCATTCTCAGACAAACAACCATTTAATTGTATAAGTTGATCATCACGTCTGAGCTCGAAATGATCCACATGAATATCCTCTGAATTATAGGATATGTCGGATTCATTTGTAATATTCCAAGACAAGCCATCTAAGGAGAAATAGGAAGGCTTTAGAATGATGTCTATGTGATCATTATCGTGAATTTTGGTATCCCACTCGATCATTGACTCTTGATCTGTGACGGGGGCCCAAGAAATTTTTGAATTGAGCATACCACCTGAACCATCAGTAAAAAATTCAATTTGATTGAAATTGAGAGAATCATTATAGGTGAGTTGATTCATCATATAATCGCAAAATATACTGTCATTACTTAGGCTTTGAATACCATAAACATCATCAAGAACAAAGTCACTGAATTTTAAATGAGAAGAACTAAAAGTAACATTCAAAGAGTGATCCATTGAATTGTACTCCCCTTTTAAACCGGTATCGTGTTCAATTTCACAAGGGAAATCTTTTTCAAATAAAGCTAAAAAATCATCCATATTTTTAGTCAATACCCTAAATGTAATATCACTGTAATCTTTTTCATTAGCTCTTTTAATTTGATCTTGCGCACCCACTTTAAGTGTCGGAAAAACTTTTTGGAAATCATCTAAAAAATCATCGAACAAAAATCTCCAGTCAATTCTACCCTGAACTTCAGCATCAATTAAACTGCTTGTGAGTAAATGATGTTCTTGACTTCCGTCAATCGAAATAGAGACATTGGTTTCCGTAATTGGCACCACTTTATTTCCTTGACGATAAAAAATAGAATCTGATGAAACCTGTCCTTGATATTGTCCCCCTTGAGAATGAATTAAATTCATAACTACAGACGAGGATTCTATCGAGCAGGTATCTGAGGTCAGGTTCAGTGCATCGAGGTTTAAAAAGTCTATATTTAGAATTCCATCGATGGCCTTCTTGCTACCAAGATCAATATCGCAAGACAGATCAAGCAGCACATTTTCATCTGAGATTCTCAATGAGGTTTTTAATTGATTATTTTTAAAGGTCCCCTCATCTATTTTAATTTTGGAAACATTGTAATCATTAACCATCATTGATAACTCTGACGGATGAAGTTTTAATAATATTTCTCCATTTGATATTTCGACTTCTGGCTTTATAATTCCTTTTAGTTTTCCAAGTTTATTTTCATTCAATAACTGATCTACATTCAGCTCTCTTACAATCAAGTCATTGAAACCTCCATCCTTAGATTGAATAATTATTTTTCCGTTTTTCCTATTGAACTTCATCAAGCTTGGCAGAAACAGCTCTCCCATAGCTGTTTTTAGCTGATCAAATTTGAAATCAAAGTTGTTTTCTGAACCCGTGATTTCCATATTGGAAATGGATAAAAATTCGTTTTTTTTCAAGGTGCCGTCTAGTCCCGGCAGAGAAAACCCTCTAGGCAATTGAATGGAGTAAACATCTTCCAAATTAAGATGGGCTTTTGACAGCTGCTGTTGAAGGGATTGGTTCAGGGTATCGGAAAAAGAAGGAAGCTGAAAATCACCTTTCACAAATGAAGAACTTCCAAAATGGAGATCTAAATCCGTTATTTTCAAAGCGTTAATCACATCGTTAAAGTTTCCTCTCAAGGAGAACACATCATTCATCCCTTTTAAATCATGAACGAAAAATGCAATATCTCTTAGGCAAACCTCTGAGCTATCAATTCTCACATCAAATTCAACCTCCTCTGAAAAGTCATAAAAGTCTCCCCATTCATCAAAATGAAAAACAAACTGATGGGCGAAAACCTTTGAAGAATCAGTTTCGATAAGCAATGAATTCAATCCAATTTCTCCCTCCGTCAAAAAAACACTGCTCTGAAAATCTGTCAAATCAATCCCAGACCGATCTTTACATGAAATAGATTGAATATCAAAACGATACTCGTCTTCTGCCATCTTAAAATGATGAACAGCCAATTTCAAATCACTTAATCCAACATGATTATAATCAAATCCGAAAGTCAATACAGGTTTCCTAAAATCATTATAATTTAAATCTACGTCATCCAATTCAATGAAATCAATACCCAACTCAATGGGTTCAGCAGTTGGATCAGGTTCTTGCTTAAAATAATCAACTAAGAATTGAAAATTAAAAACACCGTTTAATTTATCCCTTGAAATATTGATTTCACCACGACTCAATTTAATCTTGTCGACCCAGACAGGTGTGTCAAAAAAGATATTACTTTTTATTCGCACATCCATTTCTTCCAAAATAAGTAGCGTTTGATTTTGGCGGTCCTTAATATGTATATTTTTAAAGAGTGCTCTATCGAAAAAAATGATTTCTAAAGCATCTAACTTAACCTCTGCACCAAGTTCTGAGGATAAGTACGATGCCACTTTTTGTGCAATGAAAGTCTGTACAGGATTTGTTCGAATAGCGAATGCAAAGAAAAAGAACAAAATAAGGATCCATTCTGCAGATATTCCGGCGATACGACCTATTATTTTAAGTAACTTTGACATCCTATATTAAATACAAAAATAACAATCTTTTGAGTGTAAAAAGCAGTATTATACTTGGCATTGAATCCTCTTGTGACGATACATCTGCGGCCATACTGGTCGGTCATGAAATTGCGTCTAACTGTATTGCCAATCAAAAAATACACCAAAAATATGGAGGTGTTGTTCCTGAGCTCGCGAGTAGAGCGCATCAGGAAAACATTATACCGGTAGTTCAAGAAGCCATATCGCAAGCAAATATCGAGATCAATGAAATTGATGCCATCGCATGTACAAGGGGCCCAGGGCTAATGGGTTCGCTTGTTGTTGGCGTCTCTTTTGCTAAATCTTTGGCACTCGCGCTTGATGTTCCAATTATTGAGGTCAATCATATGAAAGGGCATGTACTTGCTCATTTTATAGAAAATCCCGAAACACATCCACCCAAATTTCCATTTATCTGTTTAACGGTTTCTGGAGGACATACTCAACTGGTTCGAGTAGAGAGCCATTATGTCATGGAAGTGATTGGCTCAACAATTGATGACGCCGCAGGAGAAGCATTTGATAAAGCTGCTAAAATGATTGGAATCGAATACCCTGGGGGGCCCAAACTAGACGAATATGCCCAAAACGGAGACCCTTTAAAATTCAAATTCGCGAAACCTAAAGTAGCTGACCTTAACTTCAGCTTTAGTGGACTAAAAACATCGATCCTATACAATTTGAAAGATTGGCAGAAAGAGGAACATGGATTTATTCAAAATAACTTTAATGATCTATGCGC
>CAJWCX010000144.1 GCA_913031405.1 uncultured Flavobacteriales bacterium
TTATAAGCCGTATCTTTTTCTAACTTTCTGATATTAAAATCCTCTTTTTCTAGCAAGACATCATTGAAAGGCATTGCTCCAAATTCAACTTTTGTTTTAATGTTGCATTGAAATTCGTTAAGGTGGACAAATTAAAGCCCCAATCCGCAGGGATTACCCCTACCGAATGAGAAGAAGCTTTTGCAATGGTTTGATATTCATCGTCGCCCCAACCCAATAAAACGGCATCATCATTCATCCGAAGTAAGGCATTATCAGTAGTCCAAGAATGAATGGGATCATAAAAATGAAGCGCGTCAGATAAAATGGAATAATCTCCCAAAAAAGAGGACTTATCCTCCCTTTGATAAACGACTACATCACGAGACAACTCATAACTATAATTATCCATCACCCACCTCTCGTCTTTACCTCGAGCGTCAAGAATGATAGGAAGTTCGTAATCAGAGGCTAGATTTAATGTTTGATCTGTAACAGCTATTGCGTTGAGTGGACCACAAAGAGAATTTGCAACATTTACTGAGTTATCGTTAAGCTCACATAGTATATAACCATCAAAACGATGATGAAATAAAAAAAGTAAAGTGTCAAGATTGCCATCTAAAGCGTCTGAAACATACACTCCATGGTTTTCTTCTAAATCAGAAATCCAAATCGAACTGCCACTTCCACGATCTCTATAAATCTTTGGTTCTTCTTTAGCAAGTAATCCCTGTATACTTTGGAGTAATAAAAGCTCATCATGATTTAAAAGATCGTCATGGAAAAGGTACAAGGTATCTGGAGTTTTAGAATAGGGATATGGACTATCCTCCACCCGATTAATCGTTAGCTGAGCATTTGACACAACAACTATCGTCAAAAAAAATAAAATTATCCAGTACTTCATTAGGCTAAGAATCTAAATTTAGCATGGATTTTTCAAAATCCCGAACATATCCTCGAAATAATTATGATAAGACTTTTTCACGCAATCCTCATTATCAATATAAATCGATGAATTAGAAATGGCACCTGCGCAAATCGCTGACATAGCAATCCTATGATCAGAAAAGGTATCAATTTGACCCCCCTGAACTTCACCTGTTCCATCAATAATAATATCACATTCTGACAACTCATATTGAACCTGAAAAACATCTAGCATAGCGCAAATGCTTTTAAGTCGATTGCTTTCTTTATTGTCTAATCGATCTGTTCCTGTTAGTCGCGATTTACCATTCGACCCACAGGCTAATATAGATAAAACAGGAAATAAATCTGGTGCATCTGTTAAATCAATATTAAAGGGTTTTTTCTCTTTTTTCGTTACCTTTATAAAAGCTTCATCGAGCTCAACACTTGCTCCAAATTCACGAAGTACTTTAAGTATCAAAATATCTGCCTGTTTCGAATTTAGCGATAAACCGTAGATCTCTACCTCACCATTCAAAGCTGCACCTACCAAATGAAAGGACATACTGCTCCAATCTCCCTCCACCGAGACTCGTTGACATTGGAGTTGCTGACCTCCGGGAATGATAAAGTTTCGATAACCTTTATTAGTCACCTTTCCATTAAACTGACTTATCGTATCCAATGTTAAATCGATGTAGGGAATACTTTTCAAATTTGACACTGCAATATGTACCTCCTTGTTACATCCAATAGCCCACATCAAAAGACCTGATAAAAACTGTGACCCCGTTGATCCATCAATATGTAAATCATTCAAAAATGTATCAGGGCTCGTTATTTTAATAGGCAGCTCATGATAATGAGATTCCACATGAAAACGTAAATCCTGGATGGACGCTATAAGGCCTGAATGGTTTCTCTTGAGAATTGTTTTTTCACCGGTAAGCACATAATTTTTCGAGAAATGGGACAATACAGTTGCAAAGCTTCGCAACCCAAATCCTGATTCTCCTATGTTAATTTCGATGTGGGAATACTTATTATTTTGTTTTGGAGGCTTCATCAAAAGACCTGAGTCATTCTCCCGAAATGAATAGCCTATTTTACGAAAAGCGGAAATCATAAAACCAACATCATCCCCCACCCGGCTCTCAAATAAATGATCTATAAAAACTTCTTTTCGATAAAGTGCAGCAAGAATTAAAATACGCTGGGCATGACTTTTAGAACAGCAAGATTCGAAACGTCCTTGATAGACATAGGGCTCAATTCTCATCATCCGAATTTAAAAAGATATTCGACTGTTTTACAATCGATTCTTGATGAATTATTTTAAATAATTCAGAGGCAAAATCTTCAGATAGATCTGACTTGAGTGCGCTTTTAACATTCTGTTTAAAGGCGTTTTCCCATATAGATTTCTGAAAAATAACCATATTCAAATCCTTTTTATACGAACCGATTTGTTCGGATATATCCATACGCTTCTTAAGAAGATCAATTAGATCTTGGTCTATATCGCTCAGTTCCTCCCTGAAATCTTTCAGGCGGTCATCCATAAACTCTCTGCGATCTCTAAGTTTTAATTGGGACAAAATATCAAATAATTCGGAAGGCGTAATCTGTTGATTCTTATCCGTTAAGGCCGAATCTGGACGACAATGTGTTTCAATCATCAATCCGTCGTATCTCAAATCCATAGCTTTTTGTGCAATATCATAAATCAAGTGACGCCTACCAGCTATGTGAGAAGGATCACACAATAGAGGTATCGAAGGCAGTTCCCTTTTTAAATCCAATGCTATTTGCCAATTTGGGTTGTTTCGGTACAAATGTTTCTCATAAACCGAAAAGCCGCGGTGAATAACAGATATATCCCTAAGCCCATGATTCAGCATTCGTTCAACTGCTCCAATCCATAATTTCATATCCGGATTGGTTGGATTTTTGATCATCACAGGAATATCTACGCCTTTTAAAGACTCAGCAATTTCCTGAACAGTAAAAGGATTTGCGGTAGATCTCGCACCAATCCAAACCATATCGAATCCGTTCTTTAATACTGCCTCTACATGGTCAGGATGAGCAACCTCAGTACAAATCTTGAAACCATACTTTTCTTTGACCTCTAACATCCATGGCAGAGCACTATAGCTTGATCCCTCAAAAGCCCCTGGTCGCGTACGTGGCTTCCAAATACCCGCACGAAAATAATCGATTTCTCCTGCTGAAAGCTGTTCTGCCGTTTGGAGCAACTGTTCTCTTGACTCCGCACTACACGGACCTGAAATTATTTTGGGTCGCAATTCCATACTATAAAAACAAAACGAATGAGTTAAAGTTTAAATCATCTATTTGGCATAGCTCACCGCTCTTTTCTCTCTAATTACCGTAATACGCACCTGGCCTGGATAAGTCATTTCAGTTTGAATCTTTTCTGAAATCATAAAGGAGAGCTCTTCTGCTTTAGCATCCGAAACCTTATCTGATTCTACCATTACTCTTAATTCCCGTCCTGCTTGAATGGCATAGGCACTCGATACACCATCAAAGGACATGGCCATACCTTCTAATTCTTTAAGTCTTTTGATGTAGGCTTCTACTATTTCCCTTCTAGCCCCTGGCCTTGCACCTGATACAGCATCACAAACTTGAACGATAGGAGAAATCAAAGTGGTCATCTCAATTTCATCATGATGGGCTCCAATAGCATTGAGTACATCAGGCTTTTCTCCAAATTTTTCTGCAATCTTCATTCCTAAGATGGCGTGTGGTAATTCTGGCTCTTCATTAGGAACCTTGCCAATGTCGTGAAGTAAGCCTGCTCTTTTGGCAATTTTTGGATTCAATCCTAATTCTGATGCCATAGTTGCACAAAGGTTTGCCACCTCTCTAGAATGCTTTAATAAATTTTGTCCATATGAGGAACGGAACTTCATTCGTCCAACCATTTTCATGAGTTCGGGATGCAATCCATGAATTTGAAGATCGATACACGTCCTTTTCCCTGTTTCCGCAATCTCTTCATCAAGCTGCTTTTTCGTTTTGGCAACGACCTCCTCAATTCTGGCTGGATGAATTCGTCCATCTGTGACGAGTTGGTGAAGAGATAATCGTGCAATTTCACGCCTTACAGGATCAAAACAAGACAGCATTATAGCCTCAGGTGTGTCATCTACAATAATTTCAACACCAGTGGCTGCCTCTAAAGCACGAATGTTTCTTCCTTCTCTCCCTATGATTTTACCCTTCACCTCATCAGAATCAATATTAAATACCGAAACTGAATTTTCTATAGCTTGCTCCGTAGCCACCCTCTGAATGCATTGAATAACAATTTTACGAGCTTCTTTATTCCCATTCAGTTTCGCCTCTTCTGTGATTTCCTTAATTTGGGCCATGGCAGCAGTCTTCGCTTCATCTTTTAAAGCATCCACTAATGATTTCTTTGCCTCATCAGCCGACATACCGCTGATTTTTGAGAGCTCATTGACTCTCTTTTCTTGGGTTTGTTCTAGCTCTTTCATTCTAATTTCAAGACCCTTATATTTCGCATCATAATCTTGACTTGTTTTTTCTAAATCTCTTTCTTTTTTTCCGATTTCCGCAAGACGCTTGTCCAACTTAATTTCTTTAGCTTTTGCACGGTCCTCGGAAGATTGAATTTTACGGGTCCGTTCCTTCATCTTTGATTCATGCTCA
>CAJWCX010000145.1 GCA_913031405.1 uncultured Flavobacteriales bacterium
TTTTGGAAGGAAATGTTTTTGGAAACCAGCTCTATTTATCCTGCTTTGATGGTGCTCATGCCTTTGTTTTTACGGCAAAAATAAAAGGAGATAGCTTGAATGGGGTTTTTTATAGTGGCTCATCATACAGTACGGCTTGGAGGGGTGTAATAAATGAGAACGCAAATATTGGAGACCCAGACTCTCTCACCTATGTGCAAGATGACAATTACGAATTATCAAAAATCCAATTTCGTTCTTTAAATGGATTCAAAAAAAGAATTGATTATGCTAAAAATGAGTTGACTATTGTACAGGTAATGGGAAGTTGGTGTCCTAATTGTTTAGATGAAACAAATTATTTCAAGAACCTCTATTCCAAATATAGTGAAAGGGGCCTTGAAATAATTGCCATTGGATTTGAAAGTCAAAAGTCAAGAAAAAAACGACGTAAGCACCTTAAGAAATTTAAACAAAAAGCTTCGATTCCCTACCCTGTTTATTTAGGCGGTAATGCGAGCAAAAAAGAGGCCTCAACAAAATTCTCGATGTTGAATGAAATAAGCAGCTTTCCAACCACATTATTTGTGAATTCAAAAGGTGAAATTATACATGTCCACACTGGTTTTTATGGGCCTGGGACAGGGCTGTACTATGATAAGTATAAAAAACAAACTGAAGGTTTAATTGAATCCATTTTGCACTAATAAAAGTTTTCGAATAGATAATCAAAATCTCATAAAAAGTTCAATCTGACTTTTTAAATTGGAAAGCGTTTTTTCATCACTTATTCCATTTTTATCGAGGAGCTTTTCCACACCACTCAGTTTGGGTTTTCGAGAAAAAACCTCTACTCTCAAATGATGAAGGACATCCGTGAAATGACTGAGGGGTCTTAAGCCCCCTGCATGTCCTGAGGCCACCCCAACAATCATTGCTTTTTTATCTATAACGTCTTTTGACGATATCGCATCCATAAATGTTTTTAATACTCCAGGAAAGCTTCCGTGGTATTCAGGGATAACAAACAAAAACCGATCTGCCGAGTGTATGTTTTTTTGTATAAGTTCGTCAAAACCCTTTGTTCTTTCTTCAAACATATTCGGGTTTAAAAACCCCTTTGGTAGGTCTTCTAAAGAAAACAATTGAGCCTCAATTTTCGATGCTAATAAAATGTCCAAACAGCTTCTTGATACTTTTAAAGTATTACTATTGAAGCGATTTGTTCCAGATATAATGGTAATCATACAATGATAAGTCTAAGGTTGTCTATTATAAATAATGAATAGATCAATCCGTTTCTCCAGCGAAAATAGATTATTTTAATGAAATAATTACCTTGTTGTATGACAGAAGCAAAAATGATAACGCAATTTATATGTTGAAGAAATGAATCCAGAACGATTAAGAGCTATGGTTATTTGGGGCGGCGCGTGCGTTATTTTTTGCCTATTGGTCTATCTTGGCTCCAATCAAATCGTGTCGAAATTTGATCATCATTATGACGTTTATTTTGAGTTTGAAAAAGATATTCCTCTTATTCCTTGGATGATTTACTTCTATACTTCATTTCACTTACTCCTTATCTTAAACTTCTTCATTATTAAAAAGCCTCTAGTCATTAAGGCTTTCACACTAAGTTTAATGTTCAGCTCTTTAATAGCTTCTATTGTTTTTCTTTCGTTCCCTGGAGAGTTGGGTTTTTCCAGAACGGATAACATATCAGGCTACGAATTTATATACAACCTTCTTCATGAAATAGACCATCCCCACAACCTCTATCCGTCTTTACATATTACTTTCTCTGTTTTGACTGTATTCGCCATGATTGACCAAACAAAACAAAAGTGGTTTCATTTGTTTTTGACGGTTTGGATTTTATTGATTTGCGCATCAGTTGTTTTGGTACACCAACACCATTTGTTCGATGTATTTACCGGACTTGTTTTGGCTTATGTAGCCATAAAATTAGTTTACCGAAGATACGTTGTTTCTGTTTTTTGAAAATGCAAAATAATCCCTTTAAACTATTTCGTTTTTAGCTTGTTCGAAATTGTAGAATACACTCGTTTGAACCACTAATTCTGTATACTTTTGCAAAAAAAATTATCGCATACCCAAATTAACAAGCCTTAGACATGAAAAAAAAATATATTGTTGATTTATCAGAAGTAAAGTTAAGTGATCTCAACCTCGTTGGAGGAAAGAACGCGTCATTAGGAGAGATGATACAAAACATTGGAAAACTTGGAGTCAATATTCCTGGAGGTTTTGCGATTACCGTTGAGGCTTATTGGGAGTTTATTCGACACAATAATTTGGATAAAAAAATTCGATCACTCATGGCGGAGATGGTTAAAGAAGACCTCGTTTCTTTAAGAAAAATAGGATTAGAGATCCGACAAATCATAAGAAATGGTGACTGGCCAGAAGAACTGAAAATAGAAATTAAGGAAAGCTACTCGCTACTCTCTCAGAAGTACAACCAAGAAATGACAGATGTGGCAGTTCGCTCATCTGCAACAGCAGAGGACCTCCCGGATGCATCTTTTGCTGGTCAACAGGAGACCTATTTAAATGTACGAGGACCCGAGCAAATCCTTTCCTCTGTTAGAAACTGTTTTGCCTCATTATTTACAGACCGTGCCATTTCCTATAGAGATACATTTAAATTTGATCATTTTGATGTTGGACTGTCTGTATGTGTACAGAAAATGGTGCGGTCTGACCTTGCGTCTTCTGGAGTGGCCTTTTCTTTGGACACTGAGAGTGGCTTTAAGGATGTCGTTTTAATCAATGGTGCATATGGACTAGGTGAAATGGTCGTGCAGGGAACTGTTTCTCCGGATGAGTTTTTAGTCTATAAGCCCACTTTAAAAGATGGATACAAATCTATTATTGAAAAGAAAATGGGCAGAAAAGAGAATAAAATGATTTATTCCACAGACCCGGGAAAGTTAGTGAAAACGGTTCACGTTGGAAATACTCAACAAAACGAATTTTGCATTACCGACAAACAAGCACTTGAACTTACTAAATGGGTTTGTATTATTGAAGATTACTACACGAAGCTAAAGGGACACTGGTGTCCTATGGATACGGAATGGGCTATTGACGGACTTTCTGGCGATTTATTTATCGTACAAGCCCGGCCCGAAACCATTCATTCAAGAAGAAAAGACAACGACTTAGTTGAATATTTAATAGATGACAAGGTGGAGAAAAAACTTCGCTTGAACGGTATTGCTGTTGGAGACAAGATTGGACAGGGAAAGGTACAGAAGATGTACTCTTTGGATGGCAGGGATGGTTCTTTTGACGGATCTGACTTCAATGAGGGAGATGTTTTGGTCACTGAAATGACTGACCCAGACTGGGAGCCGATCATGAAAAAAGCATCCGCAATCATTACCAATAAGGGAGGTAGAACCTGCCACGCTGCCATTGTTGCTCGTGAAATGGGAGTTCCCGCGATTGTTGGGACAGAAAATGGAACAGAACGCCTTTTCAATGGAGATGAGATTACTGTAAGCTGTGCTGAGGGTGATGAAGGAAAGGTATATGACGGACTCATTCCTTTTCAATTAAAAAAGACTAAGCTCGATAAACTACCTGAAACAAAAACACCAATCATGCTCAATGTTGCATCTCCAGATCTGGCATTTAAATTTGCACAGATACCAAATGCTGGCGTTGGTTTAGCTAGAGAAGAGTTTATTATTAATAATTACATTCAGGCCCACCCATTGGCTTTATTGAAACATAAAGAACTTGGTGATCCCGAGCTTACCGAAAAAATCAACGTCTTGACACGTGGTTTCCAAGATGAAGAAACCTTCTTTGTGAAGCGTCTTTCTTATGGCATTGCCAAAATCGCTTCGGCATTTTATCCCAAACAGGTTATTGTTCGTATGTCCGACTTTAAATCAAATGAATATTACAACCTCCTAGGGGGTAATTATTTTGAGCCTTCAGAAGAAAATCCGATGATTGGCTGGAGGGGTGCATCAAGATATTACTCCGAAGAATATGAGTATGCCTTCGGAATGGAGTGTAAGGCCATTAAGAGAGTTAGAGAAAAAATGGGACTTAGTAATGTTACTGTAATGATTCCTTTCTGTAGAACAGTAGAAGAACTCAAAAAGGTATATAAGGTAATGAAGAAGTATGGTTTGGAGCGTGAAAAAAATGGTCTCAAAGTATTTCTTATGGCAGAGCTTCCTTCAAATATTTTAATGGCAGAAGAATTTGCCGAGCTGATCGATGGTTTTTCTATAGGCTCAAATGACTTGACACAACTCACCTTAGGATTAGATCGAGATTCCTCTCTTGTTGCACATATTTATGACGAACGAAACCCTGCGGTGAAACGATCAATATCAAGCCTTATAAAAGCGGCAAAAAAGACCAAAACAAAAGTTGGTATTTGTGGTCAAGGGCCGTCTGACTATCCTGATTTTGCACAGTTCTTGGTTTCAGAAGGAATAGACACCATTTCGGTCACTCCGGATTCCATGCTTAAAACCATCAAGGCCATTCATAAGATTGAAAACGGATAATTCTTTATATTTTAATGACTCGCTTTTTAATGACTTGTTCCCCATGAAATTCCAAGA
>CAJWCX010000146.1 GCA_913031405.1 uncultured Flavobacteriales bacterium
TGATTACGGCACATTCAGGAGCAAATAGCTCAATCCCTTGAAGTGTGGCTTGTGCTTTATCCATTCCACTCTCCATTAATCCTTTTATGGCATCGTCAATATTCTGTCCTGCACGGTATGTTGCAGATTCAACAGCATATGTTTGAATCGCTTGTTCGGCAAGCTTGTATCGGATAGCACCATATTTGGAAATTGATCTTCCAAATTGTTCTCTTTCGAGAGCATATCTTACAGATTCATCAATTCCCCCTTTAGCACCGCCCATTACCGCAGCACCTAATTTAATTCTTCCTATGTTAAGAATATTTAAGGCTATTTTAAATCCATTACCTCTTTCTGAGAGCATGTTTTCAATAGGGACTTTTACATTATTAAAGAATACCTGTCTTGTGGATGACCCCTTGATTCCCATTTTTTTCTCTTCCGGGTTCAAGGTGATGCCTTCGCTATCAGCCTCAACAAGAAATGCTGTAAGATTTTTGTCGTCTTCTATTTTAGCGAACACGGTAAATAGATTGGCAAAACCTCCATTGGTAATCCACATTTTTTGTCCGTTAAGTGTATAATAGCTTCCATCTTCAGATAGGTCGGCTTTCGTTTTTCCAGAATTAGCATCAGATCCAGATCCAGGTTCTGTTAAACAATAGGCTGCAGCCCATTCCCCTGAGGCTAATTTTGCTACATACTTATTTTTTTGTTCGTCATTACCATAATAGAGTAGAGGTAAGGTTCCAATTCCTGTGTGCGCGCCATAAGCTACAGAAAATGAAAAACCTAAACCTAAATATTCTGTCGCGAGTAATGTGGTCTTAAAGTCAACACCCATTCCGCCATATTCTTCTGGCACAGATAGACCAAGTAATCCAAGTTCACCAGCTTTTTTCAATAATGATGGCATTAATCCTTCTTCAAGGCTGTCAATACGGTCTAAATGTGGAATGATTTCTTGAAGAATGAAATCCTCACACATGCTTGCAATCATCTTATGTTCTTCTGTCCACTCTTCTGGGGTGAAAATATCTTTAGGTGCGGTGTCTCTGATTATGAATTCACCACCCTTAATTGGTTTTTCTTCGCTCATAACGGTTTCAAATCGGTTTATGATACAAATATAATGAATTCAAAAGTATTATGCATGCATAATTAAATTAAATTTTCAATTTCATTAAATAGTCATTCATAAAATAACCTTTCCCAATATCCAAATCGATTTCTTGATCTATGTAAAACCCTTTTAATTTATAAAATCCTACGGCAGGATTGTTTCGGTTAACGAAGAGGTCAATATGGGTCATTTTTTCAGTTAGTCCTATTTTTTTCACGTGTTCTAGAAGTATTTTTCCAATTCCTTTTTTTTGACATGCATAGTGAACATAAAGCTTGTGAATGCGAACAGTTGATTTATGCGCTTTGATTTCGTAAGAAATAAAACCCAATGCTTCATCGCCTTCTGTGTAGAGGAGGTAATGATGTCCATTTGCATGGTTTTCTTTGAGCTTTTTTGGATTGTACATCCAATTGAGCATGTAATCAATTTGCTCCTTGCTTATCATTTCTTTGAAACTTACTGGCCAAATAATCTTGGCAAGGTCTTCTATAATGAAAAGCTCTTCTGAATTTAATTCTCTTATCAAACTTATTTTTTAATGAATGGGATGATACATTGTGTATTTGATGTTTGGAATACGATAAAATAGATTCCATCTTCAAGTCGTGTGCAATCTACTTTATTTCCCATTCTTGAAATTTGATGATTTTTCCCAGATAAATCTTTTAAACTGATGGTTTTGATTTCGCTATTCATATTTAAATACAAAAAGTTTTCAACTGGATTGGGATAGACCTCTATTTTATTTAGACTTTCAATAGATTCAATTTTATTCAAAAAAACGGCCTCCTGAACTGCCGCCATTGCATTTACTTTTCCTTGTCCCCAAGTAGGATCTCCAGTTTCAGGCAGGATACCGGTTTTATTATCCTCTCTTGCAGTTTGGAGGAGAATCTCTTTAACAGATTCGGCCGAAATAGTAGGGTGTGCATCAAGGATAAGTGCGGCTACTCCAGCAACCATAGGTGCCGCCATTGATGTTCCAGATAAGCGTGCAAAGTGATAGGTTCTATTGTTAAATTCAATACTTCCAACCGAATTGTATTGAGCATCTGTAAAGGACGAAATAGCAGATGCCACCGAAACTCCCGGAGCAGCAATATCTGGCTTCATGGTTCCATCATACCGAGGGCCTCGACTTGAAAAGTATGCAATTCCACCACCGATTGGAGTTCCTGAAGGTGTTGCAGATGCAGAGGCATAGGCGGCTACGCTAATGACGTCATCAGCACAAGAGGGTTCGCTGATACCATTTTCATTATCTCCTCCAATAGAGCCTGTTTGGTAGGTGGAGAATGGCATCCCCCAATTTCCAACATCATTGCTTAATTCAGTTACATTCCAGTAATGAACAAGCCCACTTTCCGATGTAGAGTTCAACATTACTTTATAAGATGGGTTGATGCATTTTACGCGAAACCTCATTTGTGGCCTTCCATTTAAGGGGTGTGTGGCATCTGCAGAAATATTGTACCAAATGGTATCTTGATTAGCCAATAAAAAGGTGTCAACATAATTACTGGTGCTTAATGTGTTGTAAAAGGGGCTTTCACCAATCAAATTTCCTGAAGAGTTCATGATTTCGATTTTATTAGAAAAGGCCTTCCCTGGCTCCCCCCATGCATGTATGCTCTGACCCCACATATATTGGTGTGCAGAATAAGAATAGAAATTAACCCTTGTTTTGATCGTGTCATTGGTGAAATCATACTTCAAATGAAAATTGACATCTCCATTGTTGCCTCCGGAATTGACAAATACAACTCCCAAATCTGTGTAAGCCGATATGGCTGTGCTTAATACGGAGTTACCATCCAAGGTACCAGCATGATACAAGCCCCAGCTCATATTTATTACAAGGCGTTTTCCTGTTTCTAATGATTTTTGGTACATCCATTCCCAAGCATCCAATACGGCACCCTCATCCACCAAAAAGGTAACAAATAAGAAATTTACCCCTGGGGCAACCCCTCGGTAGTTTGTTCCGGCTCCACTTCCTCCGGCAATTGAGGCGACATGCGTTCCATGAGTCGAGTAGCTGTAGATATTTGATGTATCACTACCCACATTTATAAGACTTTCCGGGTCTGAAAACTCGGTGCCATAGTCGAAATTTAGCGGTGGAGGTCCTGAAAGCTTATATTGATCCCATGCCGCTAAAATTCTGGTTTGTTCAAGTGATGTGTCATAAAACACAGGGGATGTGTAGTCAAATCCCCAATCGGTGACACCTATTATCACGTTTGTGCCATGATATGCCGCAGGTAATCCACCCAATCCCATATGCACAGAGTCAGCGCCAATATCTTTTAATGCCTTGTCAAGGGAATTACTCATTTTCTTTGAGAGACTTAAATAGGTCAAGCCATTGAATTCCTCGATGAGTCGGATTTTCTCTATAGGAACCTTGATTGTTGCCAATTGATTGATCGTTTCGTTTACAACGCAACCCAGATTCGTTATTGCTTGCTTATTGAATTCTGAATCGGTTTTAGCAATGAATGACAGATATATATCGTCGTTAATGATATGGACAGGGTATTTTGTCTTAAGCTGATCTAAATTCAACTCTTGGCTTAAGTATGATTGATAAATACTTTCGACATCGTGTTTATCATTGGCACTTATAAATACCTGAGAACGAGAAATATTTGTAAGATTCATAGCAAGGAATATGCCGATAAAGAAAATGATTTTAAGTTTCATATTTCAAATTTAAGTAAAATCAAAACATGATATTTTTGGAACATGATCCATGAATTCAATATTTATTGTTGATAGAAATTTGTCTGTATTGTTCTAAATTCATGAATTAATTCGAAATTAGTAATATGGTATTGAATCGGATTTGGTTTGGAATGTTTTTGATTGCAATCGCGTTGGGATTTTATAAAACCTTTGTATTGGGTGACTATACAGTTATGAAGCACATGATAGACAGCCTGTCTTCTTCTGCTAAAGTGGGTTTTGAGTTGTCATTATACCTGACTGGTGCGATGTGTCTTTGGCTTGGTATTATGAGAATAGGAGAAAATGGAGGAGCGATAGGGTTAATTACAAGAGCGGTTTCACCGTTGTTCTCAAGACTATTTCCCGATATTCCTAAGAATCATCCTTCTATTGGTTCAATGATGATGAATTTTAGTGCAAATATGCTAGGACTGGATAATGCAGCAACACCTCTTGGTCTTAAAGCCATGAAAGAACTTCAGGAGATTAATCCAGATAAAGAGAGAGCTTCTAATGCTCAAATCATGTTTTTAGTCCTAAATACCTCAGGACTTACGATTATACCCATATCAATTTTTGCTTTGCGATCGGGTGCAGATTCTCCTACTGAGGTTTTTTTGCCGATTCTTATCTCCACTTTTATTGCTTCTTTGGCAGGGCTGATATTTGTGGCCTTGAGACAAGGCATTAACTTATTCAATAGAGTGGTATTGTCATATATAGGTGGTTTGTCTTTATTAATAGGTC
>CAJWCX010000147.1 GCA_913031405.1 uncultured Flavobacteriales bacterium
ACGGTTCTTAAATATTTCCCACCTAAAAAAATAGAGGAAGGAAACACGCAAATGTTGATCACTTCTCTAGATTTTTCATCGTATGTTGGTAGAATAGCTATTGGTAGATTGACCAGAGGAGTACTGAAAGAAAACATGCCGATTGTATTGAAAAAGAGGGATGGAAGTACCGAAAAGCATCGCATAAAAGAGCTTTTTATCTTTGAAGGTATTCAGAGAATAAAAGTGGATTCAGTTACTCCTAGTGATATTTGTGCAGTAACCGGTATTGAAGGATTTGAAATTGGTGATTCTATTTGTGATGCTGAAAATCCGGAAGCGTTGCCTACAATCAGAATGGATGAGCCCACGATGTCTATGCTTTTCTCGATTAATGATTCTCCATTCTTTGGTAGAGAGGGAAAGTTTGTTACCTCTAGGCACATTCAAGAACGTTTAACGAAAGAGCTTGAAAAAAACTTGGCATTGCGTGTCCATGAAACGGATAAAGCAGATAAGTGGTTGGTTTACGGAAGGGGAGTCCTTCATCTTTCTGTGCTGATAGAAACAATGCGTCGAGAGGGTTATGAACTTCAAGTAGGTCAGCCTCAAGTCATTCTTAAAGAAATTAATGGTGTGAAATGTGAGCCCGTTGAAGAGCTCAATATTGACTTACCTGAGGAGTTCAGTGGAACAGCAGTTGAAGCAGTAACCAATAGAAGAGGGGAGATGTTGAATATGGAACCAAAAGGAGCTCGGATGATCATGCAATTTCATATCCCATCTCGGGGAATCATCGGTTTGCGGAACTATTTGTTGACTCAAACTGCTGGTGAAGCGATCATGACCCATCGATATTTGGAATACCAACCGTTTAAGGGAGAAATTCCTGGCCGTCAAAATGGTTCATTGATTTCACTTGAGCTTGGAAAATCAATTCCTTTTTCATTGAATAATCTACAAGAACGAGGTACCTTCTTCATTGGATCGAATCAAGATATTTATGAAGGACAGGTTATTGGAGAAAATTCGAGAGCAGGGGACTTGTGTGTGAACGTCACCAAAACTAAGAAGATGTCTAACATGAGGTCTTCCGGTGCTGACGACAAGGTGCGTATTGCACCACCTAGAATATTTAGTTTAGAGGAATGTTTGGAGTATATCCAAAGAGATGAGTATGTTGAAGTTACGCCTAAAACGTTACGTATTCGAAAAATTCTTCTCAAAGAAATGGAACGGAAACGCGCTCAAAAAGACTAAATTTGTTGGTCTGAAAGCGTAATAAATGTGATTTTGAATCGTTAATTGATTGTGATAACTAGAACTCTACTCTTTCTTATGATGCTGTGCATGCTTTCATTACGAGCACAGCAAGCTAATTTTTTCTCTCGATCAGAAATTGGGGTTCATGCTGGTGCCATGTTTTATATTGGTGATTTGAATCAGTTTAAACCTTACTACAAGAGCAATTTGGCAGCAGGCTTCATGTATCGTTTCAATGTGCATTCTAGACTCACTTTGAGATTTACTGGAGTCCATGGAAAGGTAGAGGCCTATGATCGCGACGCAACCCAAGCATTAATGGTCAATAGAAATTTAAGCTTTCAATCTCCAATCAGTGAATTGTCTGGCGGAGTGGAGTTTCATTATTTTCCTTTTCAATTTGGAAATAAAAGATACAAGGGGACCTCTTATATCATCGCCCAGCTGGGAGTATTTAAAATGAACCCTCAAACCGAATATAACGGAGAGTTGGTTGATTTACAACCCTTAGGAACAGAGGGGCAAAACGAGTTTTCAGGGCAATCTAATTATTTAAAGTATCAGATTTGTGTTCCGTTAGGGCTTGGACTAAAGGTTTCTCTTGGTAAGTTCGCCTCTTTTAATGTAGAAGTTGCCATTCGAAAAACATTCACAGATTATATAGACGATGTGGGAAGCGATACTTATTATGACCCAGTAGCTTTGGCAGCAATGAATGGAGCAGATGCTACCGCTTTGTCTAATAGAAGCTTGGACGGTTCTACTTTTGGTCGGAGAGGCAATTCCTCTAATAAGGATTGGTATGTTTACACTGGAGCAACAATTACCTTTAGACTTGGTAAGGGAAACAATTGTCCAGTCATTCGATGATCATTTGGTTCTTCTGCATCGCTCACTACAATATTTGACTTCAGGCCAGCAATTTTTCCATTTTTTTCTCCATTGAAATGGTCTTTGGCATCTTTCACACAACTTTGTCGGTAAGTCCTTTTTTTTCAATGTTTTCACAATTAAAAAACATTTCTATTTATCAATTTGTTTAAGCGACATGAATCAAGAAAGTATCGACCGCGTGATTGAAATGGCCTGGGAAGACCGAACACCTTTTGATGCCATTCAGATCCAATTTGATTTGTCTGAAAAAGAGGTCATTCAGCTGATGCGTAAACATTTAAAAAATGGAAGCTGGAAACGCTGGCGTAAAAGGGTTCAAGGCCGAAGTACAAAGCATCAAGGAAAGAGGTCTTTTTTGGTTGGAAGACACAAGTGCTCAAGGCAAAAAAGTATCAGTAATAATAAAGTGACTTAAGTATTATAACCTGCTTTTACACGAACTCGTTGCAAGACGTTCTGGGCTGCTACTCGTGCTTTTTGAGCTCCTATCTCTAGAGCATCGTCAATTTCGTTTCTGTTTTCAATCAAATGATTAAATCTTGCACGCTCGGATTTAAATTTATCTAGAATCAGCTCGTAGAGTTCTTGTTTCGCATGTCCGTATCCATAACCTCCTTTTTCATACTTGGCTCTCATTTCGATAATTGATGATTGATCAGCTAATAAGGCATACAAGGAAAAAATATTACATTCGGATGGATTTTTAGGGGATTCGAGAGGTTCACTATTGGATACAATAGACATGATTTGTTTTCTGAGCTTTTTATCGGGCAGAAAAATGTCAATCAGATTATTCCGTGATTTACTCATTTTATGTCCATCGGTACCAGGTATGAGCATTGTATGTTCAGAAATTGAATCTTCAGGGATGATAAAGGTTTCTCCCATTTGAAGATTAAATTTTGTAGCTACATCGCGGGTTATTTCAATGTGCTGTTTTTGGTCTTTTCCAACAGGGACGACATCAGCATCATACAACAAGATATCTGCAGCCATCAAAATGGGATAGGTAAATAATCCGCCATTGATGTCATCTAAGCGATCTGATTTGTCTTTGAAGGAATGGGCCAGTGTCAATCTTTTATATGGGTAAAAGCAGATCAGGTGCCACATCAATTCAGTCACTTCAGGGATATCACTTTGTCTGTAAAAAACTGTTTTATTTGGGTCGAGTCCACATGCAAGCCATGCAGCTGCCGTTTTATAAGTATTCTCTCTCAGCATATCCGAATCCTTGACTTGCGTCAAGGAGTGAAGGTCAGCAATAAATAAAAATGACTCGTTGGACTCGTCTTGTGCCAACTCAATAGCAGGAATAATGGCACCTAAAAGATTTCCTAAATGCGTGGTTCCTGTGCTCTGAATTCCAGTTAATATTCTTGCCATAATGTGTCTAACAAAAGTAGCTAAATATATTTTGTTTGAATTCCAATTCTTTTTGTTATTTTTTCAATCAATATGCGATTGGTCATTGGGCTGTTACGAAATTTATGGAAGATATACATCTTTTTGGTGTTTTCGGTTTTTGCGATTCTTTTGTACCCATTTTTTAGAATCATTTTGTTCAAGGATTCATGGAAGAAATACAGCTTTAAGCTTTTTATGATTTGGAGCTGGTTGATGCGCATATTTTGTTTTTATCACGTTAAATGTATTCTCAGGCATGAACTTCCCGAAGGGCCATATATTATTGTGGCCAACCATACCTCATATTTGGACATCTTTTTCATGTATTCGATTTTACCGAAGCACCCCTTTGTGTTTTTGGGTAAAAGCGAAATTCTAACCTATCCTATTATTCGAACCTATTTTAAAAATTTAAATATTCCAGTATTCCGATATGATAAGAAAAAGGTTGGATTATCATTTAATTTGGCTCTTGAGGCGATTGAGGAGGGCTGGTCATTAGTCATCTTTCCTGAAGGGACTATTCCTTCAGAAAAAATTCCCAAAACGATTGCTTTTAAAAATGGTGCTTTTAAAATCGCGAAGTCTGCAAACGTCCCGATTGTTCCGATTACCTTTACCACCAATCACAAGCTTTTTTCCGATCCAACCATGTTTTACGGTCCAGCTCGTCCTGGTGTATCTCGATTTTATATTGGCCAAGCCGTTACAAAAGAGGAGGTGGAGACTTTAAGCTTTACTGAGCTTAAAAAGCTTTGTTTTGATCGGGTAGAGGAGCCGTTAAGAAAGGAGTATCCAAGTTTGTTTCAGAACGAATGAAATGTGTAAATTTGCCTTATGAAAATTAATGATGATTTGGTTCAACACATCGCTCATTTGGCTCGTTTAGAGTTTCAGGGAGAAGATTTGAAAGCAATTAAAGGCGATATGCAAAATATCATCAGCTTTATGGATAAGTTGTCTGAATTGGACACTGATGAGATTGAACCTCTAATTTTTATGTCTGACGAGGTCAATGTGCTTCGCGAA
>CAJWCX010000148.1 GCA_913031405.1 uncultured Flavobacteriales bacterium
TTAGTAGAATTCAGTTTACCCCGGATTTATTACCAGCAGATGTTACAGGAACAATGATTTATCAGCAAAAGTCAGAGAGCTTTACCGTTCGTAAAGGACCTATTTTCTCATCGTTTATCTTGGCTGATGAAATCAATAGGGCTCCGGCTAAGGTTCAAAGTGCTTTGTTAGAAGCGATGCAGGAACGACAGGTGACGATTGGAGAAAAATCATTCAAATTACCAGATCCATTTTTAGTAATGGCGACACAAAATCCAATTGAGCAGGAGGGGACCTACAATCTTCCTGAGGCTCAAAACGATCGTTTTATGATGAAGGTATGTGTGAATTATCCAACTCCCGATGAAGAGCTTTTAATCATTCGCGGTCACATGAATCAAAATTCAAAGAGATCAGTCAAAAAAGTATTGACAAAGAAAGATATCTTGAGGTTAAAGTCAATAGTTAGAGAGGTTTATATTGACGAAAAAATTGAAAAATACATTGTTGACATCATTAATGAGACAAGAAATCCTAGCACTTCCGCACTGAGAGAGCTTACTTCTTATATTTCTTTTGGTTCATCACCACGTGGCGGCATCAATTTAGCGTTAGCGGCAAAAGCCAGAGCTTTTATGGAAGGCCGATCGTTTGTTACTCCGGATGATGTCAAAGTTATGGCTGTTAAAGTTCTAAGCCATCGAATAGGCTTGACTTATGAGGCTGAAGTAGATGATTTGAGGGCAGAGGATGTGATCTATAAAATTGTACAATACGTAGAAGTGCCTTGAATATAAAAGAGGTCATACGGTCGGTTAGAAGAATTGAATTAAAAACGCGGAGTTTTTCAAATCAAAACTTTTCTGGAATGAATCAGAGTTCATCTCAAGGTTTGGGAATGAATTTTAGCGAGGTCAGAGAATATCATTTTGGTGATGAGACTCGATTTATTGATTGGAATGTCACCGCTAGATACAATAATCCACATGTTAAGGTTTTCGAGGAGGATCGCGAGCATGTTAATGTCTTCTTCATCGATGTTTCTAGTTCCCTTGATTTTGGTGAGAAGACGCGGAGTAAGAGACGAATGTTAGTTGAATTGTTCGCCACCATGATGTTCTCGTGTGCTCATAATCAAGATAAAATAGGAGCAGTTTTTTTTTCAGATGAGGTGGTTAAATATTTTGAACCTAAAAAAGGGAATAAATACGTGTGGCAGATGCTTCAATTTTTAATAGAAAATGATTTTGTTTATGCTTCTTCAGATCCTACTGTGGCCTTTGCTTTTTTTCAAAAAACCAGGTGGCAAAAATACCGAACTTTTCTTTTTAGTGATCTTATCTTTTCGAATACAGATGAGGTGATTGCTGCTTTCAAAAAGGTCAAAAAAAAAAATCACGCCTACGTGGTAAAAGTTTATGATCAATTTGAGTTGCGGTCTCCGGTATCTGGCTTTTATCAGTTCGTGAATGCAGAATCTGGTATTTCGTCATGGGTTAATGGATTTTCTTCCAATACAAAAAAGGAATACAAAATGCTTCATAATGAAATCAATCAGATATGGATCAGCGAATGTAGAAAGGCAAATATTCATCTTTCCTTCCTTGCCACTGACGATGATATATTCTCAAAGCTAAATGGATTTTTTTAACATAGATGGCATGAGGTTTTGGATTTTTATCTTGATGTTTCTTTCTTTCTCATGCTTTGGGCAAGAGTACCGTTCTTCACTATCCTCAAGTGAAGTAAGGGTAGGCGATCGATTTACATTGAGCTATGAAGTCTTAAATTCAGACCGCTTTCCTAATACCATTGATTCAGCGCGGTTTTTCCCGGCTATTTTGTTGTCTGCAGATTCTCTCCTAAACAATTCGGAAACAGCTACAGTTGAAATCATTTCAGTATCGGATACGGTTATAAAGTCAGGTGTATCGTTTGTTGCTGTTCGATCATATGATTTAATGGCATGGGATTCTTGTGCACTTTCTTTGGTAGGCTTCAAATATGCATTTGAAGGACAGGAATTTCATTTTCCGCCTTGTTTCATTAATGTGTCCTATTATGAAGCTCAAGAAGGTGTGCCTCTTCGAGATATTAAAGAATATTTTAACGAGTGGAAATCTATCCCTAACAAGGAATCCGAAAAAAACATGTATTGGCCTTATATTTTAGCTTTTTTATTTTGTTCTATCGCATTTTTTATGTGGGTTTGGTTCAGAAGAAGATCAAGACAAAAGAGTATAGATTTTCAAAAATCACTTCAAGATATAACATTAGAAAAAATTGAAATATTGCGGCGAAATGAGTTGTGGAGAAAAGATTCTTTACAAGAACATTTTGTGAGGTTTTCGCATATTTTAAGATCCTATTTGACAGGACGTTTTGGATTGTCATTTTTGGATAAGACAACTGAGCAATCGAAATTGATTTTACTAGGTTTATCAATTGACGATGATTTAAGAGAGAATATACAGCAATTACTTGAAAGTGCTGATATGGTCAAATTTGCGGATTCATCTATAGACGACAGGTACATTTTTGTTTTGTTTGAGGAGCTCATCGCTATTGTCAACGAAACATCATCAATCTCAGAAGAGTCATGATGAATTACATTCAGCAACTTACCGGTTACTCTTTTCTAGAACCAAATTGGTTTTATTTATTGTTTTTTTTACCTGTTTTGCTATGGTTTTTGTACCGAATAAACAAGGGAAAAGTATTTGGATTTAAATATACCAATACGAATAGCAATCAACAGCAGTTATTTTCGTTTGTTGCTTGGTTCTTTAGTGGGCTCATATCAATAGCAAAAGCAGTTGTTTTTTTATTACTTGTCATTTCATTAACCCAACCTTTTAGAATAGAACCAGATGAGCTTCCATATAGAAAAGAGGGGTATGGAATTGATTTGATTTTTGTTTTGGACGTGTCTTTGTCAATGCAAGCTATGGATTTAAAACCTAATCGTCTTGAAAGTGCAAAAAGGGTGATCAAAAATTTTGTCAATAACAGGCAGGGTGATCGAATCGGATTAGTCGTATATTCTGGAGAAGCGTACCATGTTTGTCACAAGACAAGTGACTATGATTTGTTCACATCTCAATTAATGCAGGTGGATGGTTTTGATTTAGAACAAGGCACAGCAATCGGCGTAGGTTTAGGTACAGGAGTTACCCAACTTCGGGGCGATAGCACCTCATCAAAAGCTATTGTTTTATTGACCGATGGTCAAAATAATGTAGGTGAAATCGCTCCATTGGAAGCTGCTGAATTGGCTGTGCAAGAAGGAGTGAGGGTTTATACCATTGGTGTGGGGACGAATGGCTACGCCCCTATACCAGATATGGGGCCTTTTGGGATGGGAGTATCTTACAGTCAGGTTGAAATTGATGAAGATATTTTAACTGAAATTTCTGAAAAGACGGGTGCCCGTTACTTTAGAGCTACAGACTCTCGGTCCTTAGAAAATATTATTTCTGAAATTGATCAAATTGAAAAAAAACGACTGAATCAGATCAAACCGGTTATACCAATGAATTCTTACCCAATAAAATTATTGGGATCGGCATTGGTTTTACTGCTCTTGATTTTATTGAGTGAGGCTTTTATTTTTATTAAATATGAATAATTTGTACCGATATAGCTTTTTTAAATGGTTGAGGGTCTTTTTGATTTTTGAGTTCATCACTATATTGCTTCTCTTACCCCTTTATTTTTATTTGGATCACAAGGGAATGATTTTTTACCACCCCCATTATTTGTATATTATTTTTCTGTATCCTGTGCTCTACTTCTTCTTTTTTAGACGGCTATTTGTTAAAATCCGTTTTTTAGATCAGATGTCAAATGGCCTCACTTTTAAAGATCAAACATATTTGCGGGTGTTTAATTTGAAATTTATTTTTCTAAAAAATGCTGTTCTTGGTTTAATTATTGCTCTTGCATACCCCATTTATGGAACACGTTCAGTAGATGCAGGATCAAAGGACGGAGAAATTATGATTTGCTTGGATGTCTCCAATTCAATGAATGTCCGTGATATCAATGATGAGAGTAGGCTGGAAGTGTCAAAAAGGTTATTAAATGGTATGATCAATCGACTTCAGGGTCAAAAAATTGGAGTTTGTTTATTTGCTGGAGATGCATTTGTTCAAATACCAACAACATACGACTACGAGTCTGTTAAGACCCTTTTAGCAGATGTTAAGACCACTTTTTTGAGCAAACAGGGAACCAATGTTCCAAGAGCGATGGAATTGGCGATGGCCTCATACTCTCAACGAGATGTTCCGCGTTCTATTTTATTAATTACAGATGGGGAAAACCATATTGATATTGGTGATGAGGTTTTTAATCAGATTAAAAAAGAAAAAGTATTTATTTATGCTTTGGGTGTTGGAACTCAGACAGGGGGACCAGTTCCTGATGGGGTCACGAATTCCTTTAAAATGACTGAAACGGGTTCAATGGTTATCTCAAAGGTGCATGCTGATTTTGTAAAGAATATCGCCAATTTATGTAAAGGGGACTTCTATTTTGTAGATACTCCTTTTCCTGATGCTTCTCCATTATTAACAGAAA
>CAJWCX010000149.1 GCA_913031405.1 uncultured Flavobacteriales bacterium
TTAAAAAGCGAATCCAATAAGATTCGAAAAACACTCTGTTGTCTATTATTGACTACAAAGAATCCATAAAACTAATATCTATGAAAATCCCATCGGTCGTATTTCTCGAATGGATGGGATAAACAACAAAAGTGTTGTTGCGGCATCGTTGAGGAAGGCCAATGAAAAACTCAGTAAACAAAAGCTAGTTTTAGAGAAGGTGTATGACTCTGATTTTGGCCTTTGTATACGCTGTAGCAACCCTATTCCTATTGGGCGTATTTTACTCATGCCTAAAAGTCGTTAATGTGTGGGTTGTGCCCAATAAATCATCTTTAGTTAGACCCATTTACAATAAGGCATTACGATTCTCATAAGCTTTTGTATTGCGAAGATTAAAATAAAACATATTTATACCTTTGAAATAAGTCTTTATGATGGAAATAAATAAAAGATAATGATCTCAATTGGGGTAGTAGTAGATAATGATTTTGTGTCCGATGTCAGGGTACAAAAAGAAGTTGATATTCTTCAAAAAAACGGATACCTGGTTCATGTGTTGTGTTTTGGATTCGATGACAATCAATATGCAAAACCAAAAGACATCTCGATAAGCCGAATACCCATAAAAAAGAGCAAAAAAAACACCCTGTTTTTCTTTTTCAACCGAATGCCTTTCTATGAAAAGCTTTGGAGGAGAGAAATCAAGAAATTCATAAGTAATAAAAAGCCAGACGTACTTCACGTTCATGACCTTTACATGTCTAAATCAGCCTCTGAAGCCTGTTCAGACTTTGAACACAAAATTCCTGTTGTTTTAGATTTACATGAAAACTTTCCTGAGGCTTTTGCCTCCTACAATTGGACAAAGGGACACCTAAGAGGTTTTTTAACGCGGCCCAAGTTGTGGCAAAAGAAAGAAGCTGATTATTTAAGTCGAGCCTCTAAAATCATTGTCCTATCTGAATCTTACAAAAAAGACTTATTAAATCGATATTCTTTTTTAAAAGAGGAACTCCTCGTGGCTTTTCCGAATGTCATCGACTTAAGAAAATTTGAAACCTTTAAAGTTGATCGCTCTGTGAAGCGTTCAAAAAAAACAACCCTCATGTATTTTGGTATTGTGGGCGAACGCCGAGGTGTTTTCGATTCAATATTAGCCCTTAAAAAAGGGATAGAAAATGGCCTGAACATAAAATTAATCCTTATTGGACCTGTTGATAAAATGGATAAAGACAGATTCGATAAGGTTATTAAAGAGGGTTCGATTCGAGAATCTATTGAGCATATTCCATGGATTCAATTGTCAGACCTCTTAACTTATATGAATATCAGCGACATCTTATTATCTCCTATTCATAAAAACAAGCAACATGAATCCGGAGTGGCAAATAAGGTTTATCAATATATGTTCGGGAAGAAACCCCTAATTGTTTCGGACTGTAAGCCGCAAAGAGAATTAGTTGAAAAATTCAATTGTGGGCTCTCCTATTCATCTCAAGAAGAGTTTGTTTCTTGCATCACACGTCTTTATGAAAACCGAGAACTAAGGGAAAGAATGGGAAAGAATGGGTTCAATAAACTCTATGAGCATTATGATAATGAGCTCTTTGAAAACCGACTCTTAAATGTTTATAAAGACCTTTTTTAAAAGATGTGTGCATGAGTAAAATATTAAAGAGCTATAACTATTGAACGAAAGACACTTATATGGTCAACCCTTTGTATATACAGACCCCAGTCTACTCCTCTAAAGAACACCCTAATGTTTTTTATAAAATGGAATCCTTTCAGCCCACACAATCATTTAAGGTTCGAGGAATGGATGCCCTATGCCGTTTCCATTTCAATCAAGGTAGAACAAAATTCATCGCTTCATCGGGAGGTAATGCTGGGTATTCCTTAGCCTATGTGTGTCAAAAAATGGGCGCGTCATTAAAGGTTATCGTTCCGGAAACAACCTCCAAATACATGATTGATAAAATAACCTCTTTGAATACTGAGGTAGAGGTCTATGGTGATGCGTGGGATGAAGCCAATAAAAAAGCCTTAGAAATATCAAAAAAGGATGGCTCTGTTTTCGTTTCTCCTTTTGATGACCCCTTACTTTGGAAGGGCCACTCTTCGATGATTGATGAATGCGCGAAACAAATTGGCCGCCCAGATAAGGTGGTGGTTTCAGTTGGTGGTGGAGGATTGCTTTGCGGTGTACTTGAAGGACTAAAAAAACACGGATGGACTGAGACAAAAATAATCACCACAGAAACGTATGGAGCGGCTTCTTTTTATCAAAGCTGGAAAGCAGGAAAAATTATTTCTTTGAATGAAATAACAACAATCGCCAATACACTAGGTGCAAAAAAAATTGCGAAAAAAGCCTTTTCGATGGCTAAAGGTTTCGAGACTCAAACTTTTTTAATGAGCGACGAAGATGCCGTTACGGCTTCATCGCTTTTCTATGATGAATTTAGGGTTCGTGTAGAACCTGCTTGCGGGGCCGCCCTTTCTGTTCCGTATTTGTTCCCCGAACTCCTGTATGAAAACGAACGCGTTTTGGTGATTGCATGCGGCGGGGCGAATTCGCCTGGTTCGTTGTAGATTGTTTTTTTGTCAAACATTGATTTCGTATCTTCACAAGGCTTAATATTAAAACAGCCCATGAAATTTTATTTGATTCTTTTTGCCTTCTGCGTCGGTTTAGGTCAATCCAGTTTAAGCCAGTCACAAAAAACTCATCGGATTATGATTAAAGACATTCGTAAAAAATGTGAAAACTACAACTCTGACATTAAACGTTTTCAAAACTCAGAAGAAAAATATTATGAATCAATCCGGGTTAACGAAGTTTCAATAGATAAATACAAGTCAGACAATCACCCTGGATTAGGACAATTAAACAGTACCATTACCTTTTATTATTATGCAGAGGGAGTAATTAATGAAGGCGATGAGACCTTATTTAAAATTGAGCGTGTGGATCAAATAGCAGCGCACCAAGAATACCAAGAATACTATTTTAATGCACTTGGTCAGCTTATTTTTTATTTTGAATTGATTGACGAAGAAAATGCTTCTCGATTCTATTTTAATAACGAAAAACTTATTGAAGTTAGACAGAACTCATCTACGCATGAAGAACAATACAAAGGAGATTCACTAATCCAATCTGATGCTCGTGAGTTTATAGAAAAAACAGAACGACTAAAAAAAGCTTTGACACATTTTTTTTATTAGCTGAAAAAAATAATATTTTAGTTTCTAAACACCTTCTCTTAATTTTAACCTATGTCAAACTTAAAACTTTATTGGAAGCACATATTATTGGTCCTTACCCTTGCATATATTTCAGGTGCGGCCGTTTTGATAGTGGACTCTAAAAAAAGCTCTGTCAAAGCACAAGAAGAGAAAAGTAAAATTGCCAAAATTCTCAACTTTAATGACCGCCTGCTCAACTTTCAAGAATGGGTCTCAAATGAAGAATGGGAAAGAAAAAATGAACACTATAATAACGTTCTGAAAAAAGCCGAAGAATACAATAAACAAGCATTAAACAAGGGCCTTGTTTTAGTGTATATCAGTATTGGCTTTGTGGTATTGGTCATGATAGTATTGTATTCTTCTAAGCCTTACTTCGGTGGCGCATTTTCCCTCTCTGTTGTGGCTCTAATGCTATTGATCGAAGGTGTGGTTAACCCCATGCTAGAAGTGGGTGCGTTTAAAGAAAATCTTACCGTAAAAGCAAAGGTTAAGCCCATTGAAACACCCGCTTATCATTTCGGAATGGATCGAGTAGATAACATGAACAAAGAGCTTGATTTTATGGTAGACTCTTTGGATCAAACGATTTCTGATGTGACAGATGCGGTGCACGAAAAATCACAAGTTGTACAAAACAAATTAAACGGCATTAGTGCTATCACCAAAAACATACCTTTTTATGGAAACAACATCACCGAAAAAATCAATTCCATAAGCTCATTTGTGGATCCCTTGACAGAAATTACTCATCCCTTAAACTCGAAGTTATTCCAGCTTAAATCCTTAAAGGATGGCATGCTTGATTCTTTGAAGTCGGTCTCTGATCTGTATGCTCAAGAAACCTACGGAATTGACAAGGTTTTTCAAGGCAGGACCTATTTTTATTATCAAAATAAAGGGGTCTTTGATATTATAGGTATTCTTGTGGAGGCCAAAAATTACATCGTAGCAGTTTGTATCGGCCTATTTAGTTTTATTATCCCCTGCATCAAGCTCAGCGCCTCTCTTTTACTGCTTTTATTTCCTTCCTTTGCAACCAAAAAAACACAAGGGATATTGGGATTTATTAGTAAATGGAGCATGGCCGACGTCTTCGTTGTGGGAGCGTTTTTGTCTTACCTCAGCTTTTCAAATATGAGCCCTGGTGTCGATGTTGAGGCGAATGTTGTTTTTGGCTTGTTTTTCTTTTTAGCATATGTGGTTATTTCCATTTTTTTGGGTTCTATTTTAAAGAAAAGTATTTGTGAGTCGAATGAAATAAAGGATTCTAAAATATAGAAAAATCGTTG
>CAJWCX010000150.1 GCA_913031405.1 uncultured Flavobacteriales bacterium
AAATATTTCCCGGTTCACAGCAAAAAAGATATTGGAGAATTTTTTTGAGGAATTTACCAAAAAACACTACGATAAAATTTCCAAAAAACTTGAAATTAACGAAAACGATTTAAAAGAAGCCTTTGAAGAGATATTGAAATTAAACCCAAAACCAGGTGGTTCATCGAAAGGTTCATCTAAAAACTTTCAACAAATCATTCCAGACTTTATATTGAGCGAAAATGACGGTCAATTGGAATTGACATTGAATTCAAGAAATGCTCCAGAGCTTAGAGTGAGTAAGGAGTATGAAAAGATGCTTCGATCCTATTCTGAGGGTGCAAAAACCTCAAAATCAGAAAAGGACGCTATCACCTTTGTTCGACAAAAACTGGACAATGCAAAATGGTTCATTGATGCTATTCGGCAAAGGCAACACACCCTGTTAATGACAATGACTGCAATCATGCAATATCAGAAGTCGTACTTTGTCACAGGAGATGAAACGAAATTAAAACCGATGATCCTCAAAGATATCGCGGACATCGTAAACCTTGATATATCTACTGTATCCAGGGTGGCCAACAGTAAGTACGTCCAGACCCATTTCGGTGTTTTTTCGCTGAAGTATTTTTTCTCTGAATCTTTATCAACGGAAAGTGGTGAGGAGGTATCAACCCGAGAAGTAAAAAAGATTTTATCAGAAGCTATAGATTCCGAAAACAAAAGAGCACCACTCACCGACGAAAAGCTTATGAACCTGCTAAGAGAAAGGGGATATAATATCGCGAGAAGAACAGTTGCAAAATATAGAGAGCAGCTTAATATTCCTGTTGCTCGAATGAGAAAGGAATTGTGATGATTGCTCGAATTGCCCACATCATTTCATGGGTTTTTCTGCCTTTATTTATACCTCTTTACGCCCTATTAATAACACTATATACACCATCAAGTGAGAAAATATTAAGCAATGCTTCGCTGTTCGAATTACCAGATGAATTGAAGACTCAATTACTTTTTCTGTTCATCATTTTTGGAACAGTCGCTCCAGGATTATCATTCATCCTGATGTATCGAAGAGGTCTAATTACGACAATCGAGATGGATAATCGGAGTGAACGAAGTATACCTTTATTCATTGTCCTCTCCTATTGTTTGATTTTGTTTTTGTTGTTCTTTTTTAAGGCGCCGAACCTGGTTTTACCACGTTATATTTATGCACTACCACTTACTGGCGGGGGTATTTCCGTTTTATTTATTGTGATTAACTTTCGCACCAAAATCTCCCTACATGCCGCTGGAACAGGTATCCTAACCGGGTATTTTTGCGCCTTTGCAACACAACAATTACAGTTCAACTATTTGCTTATTTTAGTTGCTTTAATGGTTTCTGGATTGGTCATTTCTGCTCGTCTTGTGCTAAACAAACACACGCCATTTCAGGTTTATTTGGGTTGGGTTTTAGGATTTTTAGTTGCCTTCGTATGCAATATGTACTACCCTTTTGGATTAATTTAATAGGTCTTTAAGCCAGTTCAACTCATATAAAAAAACCTCCTGTCGTTCAGGCTCATTGTGCAATTCATGGTAAAGCCCGTCCCATATTTTAGAGGACACATGGTCTCTTGCGTTTTTTATAAACTCCATTGTTCCTTCTGGTGAGGTCAAACGATCCTCAGATCCATGCATAATGAGGAGAGGTGTCGTAATTTCATGGGCATGATCAATCGCATACTGCCCTGCAAAATGTACATTGATAAAAAATGAAGACGTGATTCGGTCATGAACTAAATGGTCATCTTCATAATCCCTAACCACTTGAGATGTTCTGGTTAAAGCGGGCTTTTCTAATTCAGTGGGCTGTGAGAGACTTGGCCAAATATTCGAGCTAAGTTTGGCCAATATGATTTTCCATTTTGGTGGCTCAAATCCAAGTTTTAAGTATGGACCAGTCACAATAGCCCCAGCAACCTTTCTTTTTCTACGCAATAGAAAATTCAATATTAAATTACCCCCCATACTGTGGCCAAACAAAACGACAGGAACTCCGGGGTAATCAGAATTTACCTTGTCGAATACCCTATCAATATCATCCATTAAGATGTCGTAGCTCGGGGTATGACCTCTTTTTCCTTCGGATGACCCATGGCCTCGAATATCAAAAGCCACAACGGCGAAACCAGCTTCTGTGAAATATTGTGCCATCTCTGAATAGCGAAGCGCATGCTCCCCCATTCCATGAGTCACCACAATAACACCCTTCTTGCTTTTCAGCTGATTCGAAAATAAATTGATTTTCAAGTCGTCCTTTGTTTTTAAAGTAGTGTATGGCTTCATTTTAAATTCAATTATTTTTCTTGAAGATACAAAACTAATCGCCCTATATGAATGAAAAAAGATATTTCCTATTTGGTTAGGATGACCAATTAAATTGACGTACGATAAACAGCTGTAATCATATAACTTTCAATCGATACGGCATATTGTCAATGGAAAAAGAAAAAATAAACGAAGCGTTGTGATGAACTTCAACAGATATGATGTTTTCAGATTTTAATCGAAAAGTAACCGGAACCTCTCTGCCCAATAGGTCTATCACTTTAAAGTCGTTTATTGAGGTATGATCTATCCCTCTTAATTCAAATACATGCGCTGAAATTCTTTTTAAAAGGTACTGATCTTTATCAACGAAATTACCAATATTTCCTAATGGTGGCTCCACAATTATGTTCTGTACGACGGTATCGTTGGTGCAAGCATTGTAGGCGATAAGCTGAACTTGGTATTCTCCTGGATTACTATAGGTGTGCTCAGGGCTTGAATCGGTGGAGGTGTTTCCATCACCAAAATCCCAAAAGATAGAATCCGTATGATCAACTGTCTCCTCAAATTCAACAGTGAAGCCAATTCCGTCATGATTGCATACAAAATTCACTTCAACCAAGGAGTCATGATGTTCAAGTCCCCAAACATCCATGCTATCTAATACTGACAATGCTGCCGCTTGTTGTAAAATACTTGCTACACTCTCCTCAAGACCTCCAGAAAAGGACGACCCTTCCGGTGTTTGATGAAATATGGATGCAAAAAAAGTACAAGCAGAAAGATAGGAACCGGCAAGACCGGGATGAGAACCGTCACCTGAATATAAATTAATTTCGGGATGGTTGTCTCTTACATATTTCCATGCGACACCAACTGGTGCAACAACTGAATTGGATGAATCTGCGAAACGCAGGTAGGCATTTCTAAGTCGATAATTCATCTTATCAAATGTATTGATGGAATCCCATTGAGGGTCTCCATTTTCTCGACCCCAAGTCATAAAAAACATAGCTTGTGAACAACTAGAAATTTCATTGGCGCTATCCGCAAGCTGAACTGCGTATGGCAATGTTTGAGTATTGACCTGTCCAAAAGGAAACGATGGTTCTTGGCTCTGTGCTTGCAAAACGACATAATTCCAATCGCTAGAATTCATCTTTTGATAAGAACTCGGATCATTGGCATGAAATTGCATGGTGGCACCTCCATTTGTTTTGGTGTCTACAAAGGTTGATTTCCCTTTAGAGACAGCTATGTTTTGAAAGAGGGAAGGCAGGTTGTTGACATACGTATAGCTGTTGCCTATGAATAACACAGATGCGCTATCTTGTGCATGAAAACAAGTACTGAAGATTAAAAGAGAAAAAAATGATAGTAGTCTTTGCATAAAAATTAATGCCTGTTTGGTATGGGCATCAGATGAACGAAAAAGAGGTGTATTCGGTTGCTTTAAAGTTACGCTTCTTATTGAACTGATTATGAAAACAAGGTACAATTTATTATCTTCGCTCCCTATTTAAATTAAAACTCACATTATGAAAAAACTTATCCTTGGCGCTGCAATTGCTCTTCCACTCATTTTCAATGCTCAACTAATGAGTGAAAATTTTGACACATACGCTGATGGCGATATTTTAAGTATTGTGGGCTCATCGAATGGATGGGGAGAATGGAACGGTGGTTCCGGAACATCAGAATCCAATACTGCAAGCTCGATGTTTGCTCTTTCAGGCCTCATTTCTGGAAAAGCAATTGGAGGGAACAATGGTGTTTGGACTTGGACTGATATTACTGAAGGGACAATTAGATTCAGTATGCAGTTGTATGTTCCAGACGAAAGTAATGGTGCTTTTATCGGTTTGGGAGATGCCGCCATGACTTCTCAACCAAACAGCATCAACGTATTGGGAGATTCATTACTGTTTGCATTAGACTGGGGGGCTCAAGCCTTAATAGGGAGCCCTGTAACGATTGTATCTGACTCTTGGATTGCCATAGATTTCATTTTGGATATCGACAATCAAACCTCAGAATTTATTGTGGACGGAACGAGTATAGGAACCGGAGGAACATCATTTGGTGCGGGTCTTGGCTTTGGCGGAGTCAACTTTTGGGGAGAAGCTCTCAATCCTTTTACAGGAACTCAGTTGCCGGCAGAATATTATTTTGACGATTTATCAATCGTTGATCTTCTTGCAAGCCTAG
>CAJWCX010000151.1 GCA_913031405.1 uncultured Flavobacteriales bacterium
CTCGGTTCGAATAAAATAAATATACTTCTGGCTCTAGCGGGTTCAGATGCCAACGATGAAAAAGTATTTAGATATCTCATTGATAAAGGCTTGGATTGGGATTACAGAGATGAAAATGGTAATGGGTTTTTTCACTATGCGGCAAAAGCCGGTAATCTTAGCAACATGCGGTTGGCATTGCGCGAAAACCTTGATTTTAAATCGCTCAATGCCTTTGGTGAAAATGCCATGTTTTACGCTTCTTATGGGCGTAAAAGATCAGAGGTTCTGCTACAAACATTTACATTTTTGGACAGTCTTGGACTCGAATCAGATGTCGTTAATTGGAAAGGACAAACACCATTACATCATGCTGTTAAAAGGGCTAATCCACAAGTAATTGATTTTTTCATTGACAAGGGAGTTAATGTAAATCAGATTGATGAAGAGGGTAATACGGCATTCATGAATTCGGTATATGGTAAAATTGAAAATGTTCAAAAACTATTACCCTTAGTGCAGAATATCAATACTGTTAACTTTAAGGGTCGGTCTGCATTGACCAATTCAGTCATTTACGCACGGAAAGACATATTTAATTTACTGATTAAAAACGGAGCTGATATTCATGTTTTGGATGAAAATAACGAGGGATTAATCAGCCTTATGTTCCAAAATTACTCGGAAAGGAGAGAGGATGATTTTAACGAGATATTTGATGTTTTATTAGAGAAAGGTGTAGGTATTAAACCATCTGATAATAATGGTAATAATCTTGTTCATTATGCAATTGAGAAAAATAGTACATTCCTGTTAAAAAAGGCATTAAGGATGAGTTTAAACTTAAACCACAAGAACAAATTGGGTTTAACCCCCTTACATTTAGCTGCGATGAAGGCGACCAATCGAGAAATGATTGATTTACTTATTAATGCAGGTGCAAATAAGAATATTCTGACAGATTTGGAAGAGAGCACCTACGAATTGGCTAGTGAAAATGAAATTTTAATCTTGAACAATACGGATATTAGTATGCTTAAGTTAAATGATTGAGACTACAAATGACCCTATTCAATCTACCTTAGTGTGATTATTAGGAAAAATTATTCAAGAAGCATCCCCTCGAAATCATTGATTTCATCTGTAGTATCTATTAATGCCTTTAATTGATCATTCATCTTAGATAGTTTTTGAGAGTATATTTTTAAATTACCCTTCTCACCAAGTTCAATAATATAATTTAAATTAAACTTAGAATCAGTTTTATCGTAATCGGACCTCTGATGAGATCCCCTACTTTCCTTTCTTTTTTTCGCCCCGAGCATAGTCGCCTCGGCCGCCATAATCGCTCCTTCAAGATCAAATGCCAGCATTAAATCTTCATACCCTTCACTATCTGGCCTGACATCTAAGGACTGTGCAGATTTTTTGAGTTTGGCCAATTTTATCAATCCTTCATCTAATTTATCCTCGTTTCGTACTACACCACAGTGTTCCCACATGATATTGCGCAATTCCCGTTGAATCGGTCGAGCAACATGTTCACCATATTTTAAGAACGAATCAATTTTTTCATGTGCTGCTCTCACTGCAATTCGGGATCTATATTGGTAGTCCAATGACAATGAGCGCTGACAGGCGTGGTATCCGGCTCTTTTACCAAAAATAAGGATTTCTGCAAGTGAGTTACCACCGAGCCTATTTGCTCCGTGTAATCCACCGGTACACTCACCGGCTGCAAACAGGCCAACAACTCCTGTACTATGTGTTTCTGGATCAACTACAATACCACCCATTGAATAATGGGCAGTTGGTGCTACCTCCATTGGTGTTTTTGAAATATCTAGCATCAAAGTGTCTAGAAACTGCCGATACATCCGAGGCAGTTTATCCAAAATGAATTTTTTCGATTTATGACTAATATCCAAGTAAACTCCTCCGTTTTCTGTTGCACGACCTTCTGATATTTCAAGATAGTTGGCCATGGCAACTCGGTCTCTTGTTGATAGCTCCAGTCTTTCTTTATCGTACTTTCCCATGTATCTCTCGCCTTTACCATTAATAAGATGACCTCCCTCTCCTCTTACCGCCTCAGTGACCAATGTTCCCGCGATTTCTTCTGGCACGACCATACCTGTTGGATGAAATTGAACCAATTCCATATCTTTCAACTTGCACCCTGCTTTTAATCCTAGATAAAAAGCATCACCTGAGTTTTCATTTCTTCTCGAAGAGCTTTTTCTCCAGATTCTCGTGTGCCCGCCCGCAGCCAGTATGGTGGAATCTGCAATAAAAACTGTCCTTTCTCCATTATTAATATTGAACGACATGGCCCCAAAACAGATGTTTTCATGAACAAGCAACTCAGTAACATACTGCGTGTCGTATATGGGTATTTCTAGCTCCTCTGCTTTTTTAATTAATGCATTAAGGATTGATCTGCCGGTATAATCTCCTGAATAACACGTTCTCCTGTATGTATGTGCACCGAAATACCGTTGATCCAATTTCCCATTTTCAAGCTTTTCAAAATTAGCGCCCCATTGATCTATTTCCTCAACAAGTTCTGGAGCTTCCTTCGACATGAGTTCGACCATTCTAGGTTCGGAGAGATGATATCCTTCGATCATCGTATCTGCAAAATGTTGTTTCCACGAATCCTCTTTATCAACATTACCAAATGATGCATTTATCCCACCTGCCGCAAGAACAGTGTGTACATCTTCCTTTTTCCTTTTTCCTATTACAGTCACCTCTACTCCTGAAAGTTTGGCTTCAATTGCGGCTCGTAGTCCGGCCCCACCGCTGCCTATAACAAGAACGTTTGAAATGTGAGTTTTGTGTTTTAATCCTTTCATTAACTTTTATTTATTTAATTTTTATCTATAGACTTTAATACCCTTTGCATGAAGTCGTTCAAGGCTTCTCGTTCAGAGAACCCAGAATTTATTTTTTCGCGAACCTCTATTGCACCATAAAGGTTGCTAAGCAGCTCGCCCACAACATCAATCTCATGATCTTTAAGTGATTCGTTCATGGATAGCTCTTCCAAAGTTTCGATAGTCTCGAGAATGAAGTCTTCGTCTTTTTCTTCAATAAAATGGACAAGTTGTTTAATAATCGGAAGCCTCATGAACAAATGATTTAAGCACTTCAAACTTATTTGTTTGGACTTGTTTTTTCAAAATACCATTGTGAAAAAATGCGAATGTCGGTAAGTTGTTTACATTGGCAAGTTGCCGTGATATTGGATTTTTTTCAGCATCAATAATGATAAAGTGAATATCCATATAATCTTGAGAAATCTTTTTGAGTTTTGGTTTCATTATACGGCAATTTCCACACCAACTGGCGGAATATTGAACAATAACATTGGAATGATTATGAATTGATTTCTGGAGAGTATCCTCTTTGAGTTCGTTGATCATATTTTAATAAGATAAATATCTTGTACTTATTTGAAACGCTTTTTTAAAAAGACCTCAACGTTTTTTGCCCAAAAGAGAGAAGGATTCTTGAAAGGCAATCCACACTGAGATTTATTTTAAGTTCGTCACAAAATTAAATATTAATAGTGTTCGTGTTTATCGATAAAATATATAGTTTTGATAGATAAAATCGAACTATGAATTTTAGACAGCTTGAGTATGTTATCGCCGTTGAAGAGGAAGGTCACTTCAGAAAAGCAGCGCAACGCTGCTGTGTTAGCCAAGCCACTTTAAGTGAAATGATTCGTCGACTTGAAGATGAACTAGATATTTTAATTTTTGACCGTAGTCGAAATCCTGTTGTACCCACATATAATGGAAAACAAGTCATCTCAAAATCACGCGAAATAATAAACAGGTCGAAGGAACTGATTCATTTGAAATCTGCTCTTGAAGGAAGATTATCTGGTGTATTACGCATTGGAATTATACCAACCGTGGCACCCTTGTTATTGCCAAAAATAATAAAACCGTTCAAAAAAAAATATCCCGATATAGAGTTAAAAATAAAGGAGGCAACGACAGATCAATTGATTTCTGATTTGGAGTCTGAGCGCATTGATGCGGCTATTTTAGCCACTAACCCATCTGATAAAGACTTTACTGAATACCCCTTGTACAGCGAAGCGCTGAAAGTATATGGAATTCAAGATAAGCATAAGAAAAGGATTACCACAAAAGAGATTAAGAAAAGTACAGTCTGGCTTTTAGAAGATGGGCATTGTTTTAAAGATCAAGTGGTCTCAGTTTGTGGTCTCGAAGATCAATCCAATCAATTTGATGGTCTCGAAATGCAGTGCAGTTCATTCGCAACTCTTGTTGGGCTAGTCGATGATTTCGGTGGATACACGCTTTTACCCGAATTATATGTACGAATTATGAGCTCAAAAAGGCAGAATAAAACTCGCGCTTTTGAGTCACCAGAACCTTTCAGAAAAATAAGAATGATGGTTTATCGTCCTTTTGTAAAAAAAGCACATGTTTCGGCCCTTACAGCGCTCATAAGATCTTCCGTTAAAAGTAATTTGTAA
>CAJWCX010000152.1 GCA_913031405.1 uncultured Flavobacteriales bacterium
TTTAATCATTAGTGTATCAAAGAACAAAACACCAGAAGAAGTCAATCGCTATTTTTTCGATAAAGGAGTGGTACTAAGCGAGCTTGTTGTTTATAATGAGTCACTTGAAAATCAATTTTTAAATATAATTAAAGAAGGATGATACATTTACTTTCAATAGAATGGCTGAAGTTAAAACAACTGATTACCCTTCGAGTGATTCTCATTGTGTATGCTCTTCTTTTACCTCTTATTTTTTACAGTTTATCGTTGATGAAAGCAAATGGTATGTTTTATGGGGAAGAAATCTATCAGTTTCCAGATGTTTATCATTACGTCACTTACATATCAAGCTTTTTTAATCTTCTCATTGGCGTTATTATCGTCGTATTTACATGCAACGAAATTAAATACAAAACCCAGCGACAGAATTTAATTGATGGCTTAAGTAAGAAAGAGCTGATTCTATCCAAATTCTATGTGGTGTCTATACTTTCAATAATAATCACACTGTATACTTTTTTAGTTGCATTAGTGTTCGGTTTATGCAATGGTTCAACTGATTTTTTAGATGGGATACGTTATATAGGGTTTTATCAGATTTCCACATTTGGTTATTTTATTTTTGCTTTCTTTCTATCCAATTTATTAAAAAACCCTGCTTTGTCGATTGTTTTTTATTTGTTGTCTACTTTTTTGGAAGGCATCACAGGATTATTTGCTATGGAATATTCTCAGTTTTTTCCACTGAGTACATTATCCAATCTCATTCCAATGCCTGTTCTTCCCGATGGCTTTGAATATGCAATGACCGAGGTGCAAACCGCTTCTTTAGGATTGTTTTATGCTTTGACTTTTATGTTTGTCTCTTACTATATTTTGAGTAAGAGAGACGTGTAAGTCCTACGATAATTCGTCTGAAACCAATTTATAGGTGGGGTCTTACAGGACGTTTACACTGATGATCTTTTCAGCATCTTTTAACAATCTTACACAATTTTTGCTTGAAATATTTAAGCTTTATCTCTTTACCTTTCTTCTTGTAGCCTTGTGTCAATTTATTTTTGAGGTGTTTTTCTCTTGCAAAATAAGTAACACCGTTCTTTCCAAGGTTTCTATTTTGTCTTTTAATTCCATCAATTCTGTATTGCTTGCTTTAAGATTTAGGTTTTCACGCTCTAGTTCTTCTACACGTTTCAAAAGCTCTTGAGTGGCTGAAACATTCAGCATGGACACCGCCTGATAGTCAACAGTTCTGAAGTCGTCAACTTCTCGTCCGTAAACAAAAACCTTCCCTGATTCATTTAAGTTTACCTTGAAGTATTTGGGCGTTGCCGATAGCACAGACGTGATTTCCTCCTTGTTTTGAAAGATTAATCGTACACGATCGCCTTTATTTAAATTATTATCTAATTGTATGCTTCCTTCTTTACATTCAGCTATTTTGTAGATATCAGGAATGCTGTTTTTTGATGTCGATACTGCTTGTGGATATACTTCTTCGAGTTGCTGAGCAATCAATTTTTTCATGGGTTTTTTTCCATGCGATGGATCAATCATATGGTAGTTTGTAATTTCAATTCGTTTCAATGTATTGAGATCTTCTTTCGAGTTTGATACCCCATCGATCTTTTTAATTCGTGCATCTGAAATGGCATTGAATTCCCCTGCAACTACTCGATGCGTGGCAAAAATACTTGTATTCAAGTTGGTAGGGGCTCCTGTTCCTGTGTTTGGTCCAGGTGCGTAATAAGTGAATGCACCGAAGGGATCGGGGTAATACCCATTGACATGAAGAAGCCCTTGTGATGGCGTGTTTGTGTTGATGCCGACTCGACCGTTTCGAACAACAAGGTCTTGTCCCGAAGTGGCATTTGATGGGTCATTTGTGGTAATAAAAACAGCATCATATCCATTCAATCTGACACCATCAACGGTGGGCTCGTACATTAAAAAGTTATCGCCGTCTGTTGCATTCTTTACTTTATATTTGAACGGTGAATTTATTGCTATATCTCCTCCAAAAACCTCAAGTTTTGCAGCGGGAGTTCCTGTTCCAATACCGATGTTGTTATTTCCCGCATCACTATACAATAAATTGACATCTGATATTCCTTGAATTTGAAGGTCAAAATCCTGTTGGTCGATATTAAAAAGTGTTGGTCCATCTGTAATTAAAGCATGAGATCCGTTTTCAGCAATGGCTCGAATACCAGCCCAACCAGGAGTGCTTCCGTCTGATTGTCCAACAAGTCCAAATCCGCCAACTGCACTTGTATTATGTCCATATATTGCGGTGCTTGAGAATCCAGTAATTTCTGATCGGATTCCCAGGTTTTCTGATGCAAGGTCTAGTTTGTAAATAGGTGAATTATTATTGACACCTACATTATTTCCATCATTATATATGTTGTTATTATCAACGACCCATTCTGTTCCATCCCAAAAAGTAGTGTTTCCTATTTCTGTTCCATTTGGAAGCACTCCGTCCGTACCGTTTGTTCCTGGTTCGCCTTGAGGTCCCGGATCACCCTGTGCTCCCTGTGGACCTTCTTCACCTTGTGGTCCAGGTATAGGATTACCTGCGGTTTTTGAATAAAGGGCATATGGGACACTCATTAATTGCTGGGCACCTATAACTTGATAATCGCTTCCTCCATTTTCATCTGCAGCTATTTCTAAATAATAGGGACCTGATGACCAATCAATGGAAATGAAATCTCCACTTAATACATTTCCCTGACCAATCACAAAATTTACAAGCCCAAAGTTATCTGTTGTCGAAGTAAACGATTCTTCGTAAACAAGTGTACCGCCAATTGCCGATTGATACAGGCTCATTTTCAAACTCACATTGTTGTTTTGTATCAAATTACCAGCATCGTCTCTAATGACTGCTTGATAATTAATACCCTCAGGTATTTGGCCAAAAACAAAGAATTGAACACATAAAAAACTGAGTACAAGAAGATATTTCATTTGATGATGATTTTATAGAATGGTAAATAACTACCTTCAATTTTCGATAATCTATTGTACTAAATGTACGGATATTTTCTTTATCCTCATCATGTCATTAGATGCCGCTGATGTTATAGATCAAGTGTTATTTATCAGTGATTGCAGTACTTGATCCACTAATGAGTAGGGAAACACTTTTCTTTAAACTATCTAGTTCGGCCCTTAATAAGATAAGATCAGCACAGCTTGCTTTGAGTTCCCTGTTTTGTTTTTCTAATTCATGGATCCTTTTCAGAGACTCCTGAGTTGCAGAAACGTTGAGCATTGAAATTGCCTCGTAATCAATGGTTCTAAAATCCTCAACCTGTCTTCCGTATACAAAAACATCACCTTCTTGATATTGGTCAACAAAGAATCCGTCATTATTGACTTTTATAACACTTGTTATCATTTCATTATTTTCAAAAATCAATTTTACTTTTTCACCCACTTTCAAGTTGGTCTTAAGATTAATGAATCCAGATTTAGTAGTTGCCATTTTCAAAATATCTGGAATAACGTCTGTTGTTGTAGAGACTGCATTTGGGAATACTTCTTCTACTTGTTGAGCAATTAATTTCTTATAAACTTTTGTTCCTTTTCTTGGATCTTTCATTGTGTATTCAGTTACTTCAATGCTATTAATGATTTCAGCATCCGATTCAGAGTTCGATTGACCAATAATGTTCTTGATTCGCTCATCGGAAAAGGCATTGAATTCTGTGGCATGTATGCGATTTGTGGCATAGATACTTATGTCCACGACACCATTTGCCGTACCAGGGTTTCCTGACGAGTTGTAAAATCCAAACGGTCCATTATCTCCATCATACCAGCCATTCACATGAAGTAATCCATTAGAGGGTGTTGTAGTATTGATGCCTACTCTTCCGTCTCGCACTACCAAGTCTTGCCCTGCAGTGGTGTTGCCAGGGTCATTGGTGGTAATGAATACAGCATCATATCCATTAAGCCTCAATCCATCTACTGTTGGCTCATACATAAGAAAGTTATCGCCATCGGTAGCATCTTTTACTTTGTATTTATATGGCGAATTGATGGCGATATCTCCTTCAAAGACCTCAAGTTTAGCTAATGGTGATGTGGTGCCAACCCCTATATTGCCTGTATTTGAAATAGACAGTCTATTTAGGTCGCTTGTGTAAAAATCCAGACCAAATTGATTGTTGGCACCTTGTCTATTAGATGCTATTCCTTCACCTGAATTAAACCCAAAAGCAAGTGCATTCGATGCCACGTTTCCATTATTTTGATTATCATTATCAATAGTAGCACCAAAACCAACAGTCAATCCAGATTCGATACGTCCCGAACCATTAATCCAAAAATCGGCTGGTGATTGAGCCTCGACAAATTGGTTTCTAATGTATCCGTTGTCATCATAAATAGGTCCAGTTTCGCCCTGAATTCCTTGATCCCCTTGTGGTCCTTGATCCCCTTGCGGTCCTGGTATTCCTTGTGGTCCTTGATCTCCTTGTGGTCCTTGATCTCC
>CAJWCX010000153.1 GCA_913031405.1 uncultured Flavobacteriales bacterium
TCACTTAACGGATATGCCTACTTTATGAATTAAGGAATGCCACAAACAGGGTACTAAAAAACACTGAAATATCACTATTTTTGAAAAAAAAGAATATGAAAAGCATTAACTTTTTATTTTTCATTGGTTTGATCTTAATGGGATGCAAATCGATGGATTTTTATGGAAATAAAATTTCAGAGGCAGATGTAGTAAAGTACGAAGATGTCAAACAAAAAGCTTTTGATGAAGGAAGAATACAAACCCAGATTTCAGGAAAAATTTTAGAAACTTGTCCAAAAAAAGGTTGCTGGATGTCTATGGCCACTGAAAGCGACACTGTATTTGTTCGATTTAGAGATTATGGATTTTTTGTTCCCACGGAAGGGGTAGAAGGAAAAACAGCCTTTATTGAAGGAGATCTTTTTGTAGATACAATAAGCGTAAGAATGTTACAGCACTATGCGAAAGATGCAGGAAAGTCAAAGGAAGAAATTGCCAAAATAACAGAACCTGAATTAGGGCTAAGTTTTACTGCAGATGGAGTAATCATTAAAAAGTAAACAAAGCTTGAGCCGAGGTGTTTATTTAGATATAGTGTAAGAGTAATGGGAAAGGAAAAATTAATAAACGCCCTCAGAAAAACAGCCAATGACTTGGACAACGGTTGTGAATACGAATGGGGGCACATGGCGCGTTGCAATGCCGGTTGTTTGGTTCAGAATCTTATGGATAAAACACAATCAGAGGTCGTTGAAATGGTCAATGGACATCTTGACGAGTGGACAGAATACGCCGATGCCTATTGTAAAGGAACACACCAATTCATTGATGATCTTTTTCAGGAGTTAGAACAGCACGGTCTCTCTCACGAGGACGTATTACACCTGGAGAACTTGTCTGACCCAAAAATAACGAGCACATTCCCAAAAGATGTCAGGTATATGCAAAGAAACAATCCAAATCATGTGAGTAAATACATGAGAAGATTTGCAGAACAACTTGAGCTAGAATCAGATTCTTAAATTTGAATTAAACCTGACTCCTTTTAGAGCCAAACAATTTCATTATATTTAGAAAACAGCAAACGGATTGAACTCCTTCAACCCTATCTAAAGACATAGCTATATGGAACTAAAAAACATATCTTTTATCTGCATGGTTCTTTTATTATCATCATGCGTCGTGTATTACAATACGAACGACGTTCGAAATGACCTCAATGCAAATATCAATATCACTAAAGCAAACTTTTCGAACGTAGAAAACGACTACGAGGAAAAAATAAAAATTTACGAAAGCCTTTCGAATGACATCGTTGATGTAAATAAAAATCCGTTCAAAAACATTACAAGCAAAAAAAGTACTTTCGATGAGGCTTATCAGAAAATTCGCCATAAAAAAGATCTTCTCTACTCTTATCAGAACACCTTTGAAAAATTAGTCGCTGGAAAAAGTCAAATCAAATCCAACGAAGACGAATGGGACCAGCTCAAAAAAATAAAAAACAATATTCAGTCAACGGGAAATGAAATGAATAACTTAGCCGGCTCCTACACGGCTGCATCAAACGAGTTGGGAGAAGCAATTTCAAACAGTGGGTTTGGAAAAATTGAAACCCAAGCTTTTCTTGAACAATTGAGAAAAAACATTGGATCTATAGAATCGTCTGTAAAGGATATTGATGGTAAACTTACTGTCTACAAAGGTAAGCTTGAGGATGCGTACAGAAACGGTAAAATTAATGACAGTATTTACAAATCAAGATCAAATGCTGTAGCTCAGATGAAACCCGAAACCGAAAAAATAAAAATAGCCGCTAATAAACTATCATTGCTCAAGACTTCGTTTCAAGAAACTACAAAAAATAGAGAGACTTTATGGTTAGGAGAAAACACCAAATGCAATGCTATCATGAAAAGTATTCAAGGGCATGTCAATACCATCAAAGAAGCACAAGAAGAATTTATGAGGCTTTCGTTATTACTTAGGGATCAAGAAGAATAAAAGACTGAAATTAGAAGAAATGAACGTAAAAGGAAAGCATATTATAGTAACAGGTGGAAGCCTTGGGATCGGTAAAGAAACAGCGAAGCACCTTATCGAAAAGGGAGCAAGAGTATTGGTTACAGGAAGATCTCAAGAAAGATTAAATGAGGCCTTCAATGGTAGAGAATGCCAGACTATTGCCTTCGACATAGGAGATAGCTCAAATATCCAAGAAAATGCCAAAAATTGCCTTGAAAAATTGGGTGGGCAAGTGGATGTTTTGATTAATAATGCAGGTATTGGAGAACGGCGACCCATCGAAGAATTGACCATAGATAGTTTCTTGAAAGTATTCAATGTGAATGTTTTTGGACTCGCTTTATTTACTAAAGAGCTCGTTCCAGTTATGAAGGCTCAAAATAGTGGAACCATTATTAATATTGGCTCTACCGCAAGCTTAAAAGGCTATCAAACTGGAAGTATCTATGCCTCATCAAAGTTTGCCGTACGCTGCCTTACGCAATGCTGGCAAGCTGAACTACGCCCACATAACATCAGAGTCTGTCAGATTAATCCTAGTGAGGTCACCACAGCATTTGGAAGTCAAGATCGCATTGAAAGAGATGAAGTTCACAATAAGCTTACTTCAAAAGAAATTGCTCATGCCATTGCTTCTGCCATTGAAATGGATGATCGTGGCTTTATCAATGAGCTCAATGTGTGGGCCACTAATCCATTTTAATAAGGTTCAAACGATCAATATTAAAAGACAAATGTGTATCTTGAAAATAAAACTATGAAAAAGATTAACCTTATCTTTCTTCTGTTCGCCCACTTTTTAATACTTGCTCAAGCTCCCGAAGGGATTAATTATCAAGCCGTTATGCGAAAATCGAATGGGGTAATTATAACCAATCAGGACATGTCTTTTGAGATTCAAATCGTACAAGGAAATATCAACGGTGTTTTGAGCTATTCGGAAAATATCAATAACTCAACCAATGGTCAAGGTATTGTCGATTTCATTATCGGAGGAGGCACAACCATTACAGGTGATTTTTCAGACATTGATTGGTCGAACGGACCTTATTTTTTAAAGTTGTTTGTTGATTTTGACGGTTCTGGCCCCTTACCATTTGAGGCCTATGGCTCACAGCAATTAGTCAGTGTTCCTTATGCCCTCTATGCCAAAACAGCTGGTAATGCAGGGGGTGGACAACAAGGACCACAAGGAGAACAAGGAATACCCGGTCCTCAAGGAGACCAAGGACCACAGGGACCTCCAGGAACTCAAGGAGATCAGGGACCACAAGGTCCACCAGGAGTCGTCAATGTAGGAACAGGACTCATACTAAACAACGATGAAATCAGCTTAGATACGGGCACAGGTTTGGCATTTGATGGGAATACTTTATATGCCACTGATGCTGATTCAGATCCAAATAATGAAATTGAGTTACCGGTGAACCCAGGAAATAACGGCGATGTTCTGACTTCGGATGGTTCGGGCGGTGTATCATGGGCAAGTGTACCTTCAGGAGTTGGAGGAAGCGGCGGTGCCGTTTTGTACATCTATAATGACCAAACCTGCCCTAATGGATGGACCAAACAGGAAATTAGTGTCCCCGTTTGGGGTGGAGTTCCTGTAGACGCTTGCTGGACTGACCAAGCCTGCATGATCATGTACATCTACAACGGCCAAACCTGTCCGAGTGGATGGGATCTACATGATATTAGTCAAGCAGTAATCAACGGAACTACAACACCGGTAGATGCCTGTATCAAATATTTTGATTGATTTATATTCGATTGATTACGCCCTCTATCATTACAATATTTGACAGATTCATATTTGGAAAACCATCCTCAGCTGAAACTCAAAAAAATTAAATATTGTACCCAGAAAATACCATAATTTGGGTACATATTTTAAATGTCAAAACTTTTTTATGAACTGATTTGATCATTATATTTGCATTGCAATTAACAAAAGAGTCCTATTAATTCTTTAAATCTTATAAATCAAAACCAATAATAATGAAAAACCTATTTTACTTTTTACTTTTTAGTAGTTTGATTGTTTCATGTGGAGACAATGCCAGTGATACCGCCGAAACAACCAGTGCTGATGATGATAATACAAAAGCCACTTACGAAAAAAACGTGGAAAGCTTCAAGAAGCTTTGCAAAGCATGGGAGGAGAAAGACATTGAAGGCGCTTTAAGCTTGATGGCTGAAGACTTTGAAGAGAAAGGTACAGGACTTGGAGAACCCGACCGCACAAAACAAGAATGGAAGGCAAATAATGAAGGCATGATGGAAATCATGACACCTACGTTAAAGCAAGCCATGTTCCTTCCAGGAGTGGATACAACAACACTTGCTATGGACGGTTCGGTAAGATACTATGGTATTTGGAATTTCGCCTCTGGAGAAAAGAATCTAGACTGTAAAGTATACGGAAGTGCAGATTTCAACGATGAAGGTTTGATGACAACCCTTACACATTATG
>CAJWCX010000154.1 GCA_913031405.1 uncultured Flavobacteriales bacterium
GCTGGTTAGCTTTATGGATGCGGTTCTTGGTGCGAGTATTGAGGTGCCCACGATTTCTGGTAAAGTTAAAATCAAGGTGGATCCTGGAACACAGAGCGGAAAAGTACTTCGTCTTAGAGGTAAAGGTTTGTCGAACGTCCAAGGCTATGGTGCAGGGGACATGTTTGTACACATTAATATTTGGACACCAACCAAACTTACGAAAAGTGAAAAAGAGCTTGTGGAAAAATTGAAGTCTTCAGAAAACTTTACACCCAACCCTGATCAAAAAGATAAAGGGTTTTTTACAAAAATGCGAGATATGTTCTCATGATTAGATATATTGACCAAGGTAAGCAAGGTGATAATAGGGTGTTGCGTTATGTCCTTACCTTATCGCTTATTTTTGTGGTCTATGTAATTGGCTCTTTAGGTTTGTTTGTTGATTACAACCTCAATGTCGATGGAGATGGTGCTTCTGGACAGGTGATGTCTCAATTCACGTCTGTTTTAGGAGAGAATAGAGTCCTTGTTTGGTTAATGCTTCCATTTTTATTGGTTTTTGGAGTATTTCTTTTTGCAATCAAGTATATCCATAAGAGAACCATTAAATCGATTTTTACGGCAAGGGACTCATTTGATTGGAGGCGTGTTTTCATCAGTTTTGCCCTGATTGTATTCGTTTTGTCCGTAACAACCTTTTTTGAGATTTTTTATAGTAATACTTATGTATGGAATTTTGATTTTTCAAAATTTACAGCACTTGTCGTTATTGCTTTATTGATGATTCCCATACAAACGACTATAGAGGAGTTAATTTTTAGGGGGTATTTGATGCAGGGTTTGAAAATGAAAATGGGATCTAGTAAACATGCTGTCATTCTATCTGGAATCATGTTTGGCCTCATGCATATCGGAAACCCAGAGATTGAAGCCATTGGAAGCCATGTGTTGATTTATTATGTAGTTTCAGGTGTTTTTTTAGGTGCTTTAGCCTTGTATGACAATGGGCTCGAATTATCAATTGGCTACCATGCGGCAAATAATATTTTTGCAGCCTTAATGGTGTCCAATGATTGGCAAGTGTTTCAGACGAATGCGTTATATATCAATACATCACCACCTGACCTAGGTTGGATGGAGCTCTTGATTTCGCTACTCTTTTTTCCTATTTTATTTCTTATTTACAAGAAAATATTCAAATGGACCTCGTTGAAAGAAACTTGGAATCATCAGGATTAAGTAAACAAGTTTTTCGTATACTTACATCGCTATGATTGAAATTTTCGAAGTTTCAAAATCCTATCAACGTAATGTGGCATTAAACAATTTGTCTGCAGAAATTCCGCGTGGTCAAATCACAGGTCTTTTAGGCCCGAATGGTGCAGGAAAAACCACCTTAATTCGCATTATTAATCAAATGCTTATTCCTAATACTGGTTATCTAAAATATGATGGTAAGTTCCTGAATCATTCTCACCTCCGTTTGATGGGTTACTTACCCGAGGAAAGAGGATTGTATAAGTCTATGACAGTTGGGGATCAGCTTTCTTTTTTATGTAGGCTTCGTGGCATGACAAGAGCAGAAGGCTCTGCACAAATAAGACATTGGCTCGATAAATTCAATATTTCGGATTGGAGAGGAAAAAAAATAGAGTCCTTATCTAAAGGAATGGCTCAAAAGATTCAATTTATAGCCGCCCTTGTTCATGATCCTGAATTCATTATTTTAGATGAGCCTTTAAGTGGTTTTGATCCAATAAATGTGGATTTGATTATGTCTGAGCTGCTCGATCTAAAGGATCAAGGAAAAACCATATTGCTGAGCACCCATAATATGCAGAGTGTTCAGGATATGTGTTCGCATATTCTTCTTTTGAATGATGGGACGAAGATTGCCGATTCTTCTTTTTCTGAATTGAGTCAAAATCATCAGTCTTCTCAGTTTGTTGTTCGGTATCGAGGAACGAAGATTGCTTTTGCAAATTCCTTATGGACGGACTTCGAGCTATTGGATCAACATGAAGTTACATCAGATCTTTTCGAGGCCTCTCTTGCTCAAAGAGGAGATCGGTCTGTCGATGATTTGATTGGTAATATAAAGGGTCATGTTTCGATTGAGGCAGTTTCAAGAAAACGATTGAACATGCAAGAGATTTTTTTAGAATTGGTCAATGCAAATAAGCCACTAGAATGAAACAAGTTTGGATCATAGCAATGAGAGAGTTGAGAGGACGAATTTGGAATCGGTCTTTTCTGCTAATGCTTATCATAGGTCCATTACTATTGTTGACTATGGCGTACTTCTTAGTTAAGGCTAATGATCAGGGTAAAAAGAACCTTACTGTGCTGATTGCAGATCCAGGTAATATAATGGAAGGTGTTATTTCATCAAGAGAAAACCAAAAAATCAGTTATTACTTTGTCGATGGGTACCTTGATCTGGATGAATTCAAGCGTGGTAAAGATTATCAGAAATTTGATGTTTTAATTGAAGTAAATGAAAAAGTATTGAACAATAAAAAGGCTTTTGTCTTTTATCGTGGATTCCTCTCTTCAGATGCAAAAAACTCGATCAAGTTTAATATCGAAAGAAGAATAGAAGAGGTGATGGTGAATGAGTTTTCTACGCTCACTATTGATAAATACAGACAAATGAAGCAACCTTTGAATATGGATTACAGAAATGTAGATGATCCTTATGGTATGCAATCGCAGTCTGAAGGATATGTAGGTTTGATTTTTGGTTTTGTTATCGTCATTTTCATTCTTTTATTTGGTTTGTCGATTATGCGAGGAATTGCTAGAGAAAAATCAAATCGCATTGTTGAGGTTTTGGTTTCTGTTGTAAAGCCAAGGCGTTTGATGTTAGGAAAAATATTAGGTGTTGGCTTATCTGCCCTTACTCAGTTATTTGCCTGGTCCATCTTTATTGGAATTGGATTTTGGTTTTTCCAGAATTACGTGTTTTCTGAATTCTTTATTTCCGATGAATATATTACTATGCAACTGAATGAAGGGAATGATGTTTTATTTGGCAAATACAACATGCTTCATCAAAATGAGGTCATAGATCTTATTTATCAGCGTTTGAACTTATCTGTAGTTCTTCCGATATTTTTTATCACTTTCGTTTTAGGGTATGTTTTTTATGGTGCATTTTTCAGTCTCATAGGTGCAGGAATAGGTTCTGAAAGTGACGGTCAGCAGTTTTCGATACCCATGATCTTATTTCTTTTCTTTGCTGTTTATATAGGTTATTTTTCCATTGTACATCCTGAATCAAGTTTAGTGGCAATTTGCGAGTTCATTCCTTTCACTTCTCCAGTCGTTATTATGGTTAAGACCTGTCAAGGCTATGCCTCTGGATCTGGATACCTTCTTGTGGTTTCTCTATTTATATTGTTTTTAAGCTCTTTAATTATGCTTTATTTTGCCAGTCGTATTTTTCGCAATGGTGTATTGGAGTTTGGTCACTCTCTATCCATTCGTAAGCTTTTTATCTGGCTTAAAAGTGATTCATGACAAAAGCCATTATCGACATAGGTACCAATACCTTCAATCTTTTGATTGCCAATAATTATACGGAAAAGATAAAGGTGTTATATTCAACAAAAAGGGCTGTATCACTAGGCATGGGTGGAATCACACAAGGAATCATTACACAAAATGCAATCGAACGTGCCCTTATTGCACTTCATGAATTTGATAAAATCATTTCTGGGTACAATGCAGATCAAGTAAGACTTATTGCCACCTCAGCTGTTCGTGAGGCCAGTAATGCTAATGAGTTCATTCATCGGATAAAGGAAGAGCTTGGAAGAGAGGTTGAAGTCATTGATGGGAGAGAGGAAGCACAATTGATCTATAGAGGGGTTATGTTGTGTCATACGGTTAAGGAGCCTCTGATGATTATGGATATAGGTGGAGGGAGTACAGAATTTATTCAGGTGACTACTGAAGGAATCGAATGCCTGGCTTCGTTTAAGGTAGGTGTCTCAAGGTTATATCAGACATTTCCTTGTTCAGATCCCTTTTCAAAGAAAGATGTGGGTACTATCGAAAGATTCTTAAATGATAATACTAGTAAATTCTTTGGAGATAAGTCAATTGAAGTTTTAATTGGTTCTTCTGGTACCTTTGAAACCTTTTATGAGTTGATCTATGGAAAACCCTTTCCAAAGTCAAATCAATCAGTGGGAATTGATGTTGACCCTTTCCTGGAAGCTCTTGATGCTTTAATATTTTCCAGTCAGAAAGAGAGAGACCAAAATGATTTTATTATACCTATACGAAAAAAAATGGCTCCATTTGCTGCGGTCAAAACACGTTGGGTGATTCGTCAGCTTCAGGTGAAAAAGGTGTTTATATCTCCCTATTCACTAAAAGAAGGGGCCATGGTTTAAATCACTTTTAAAAGTGGACAATTTTCATTCTTTTTATGTTTTTATCTAATTGTATATCAATTAAATAAGTTCCTTTTCCTAAATTT
>CAJWCX010000155.1 GCA_913031405.1 uncultured Flavobacteriales bacterium
AGATGGAAAAATTGCTGCAATTTTTCATATTGAAGGCGCTGAGGCGATTGATCCAGATCTTCATATGCTAGAGGTATTACATTCTGCTGGCTTGCGATCTATTGGACCGGTTTGGAGCCGTCCCACGATTTTTGGAGAGGGTGTACCATTTAGCTTTCCATCAACGCCGAATACTGGCTCAGGGCTTACCGAGCAAGGAATTGCGCTAGTTAAGCGATGTAATGATCTGAAAATCATGATTGATTTATCTCATTTAAATGAGGCTGGTTTTTGGGATGTTGCACGTCACTCAAACGCTCCTTTAGTGGCAACTCACTCAAACGCCCATTCGATTACACAACATTCTCGTAATCTAACGGATAAACAGTTGCGAGCAATTGCAGAAAGCGATGGTATGGTTGGTCTTAACTTTGCAACTGCATTCTTACGTGAAGATGGGAAAATGTTAGCAGACGTTCCATTAAGTCAGATGCTGAAGCATCTCGACTATCTTTTAGAAATTATCGGTGAGGATCGAGTTGGGCTTGGATCGGATTATGATGGAGCAGTTATGCCTGAGAAATTGACCGACTTATCTGATCTTCCAAATTTAAGGCAGGCAATGAAGGATCATGGGTACGAAGAAAAGATAATTAAAAAAATATGCCACGAAAATTGGTTACGTGTTTTGCACAAGACTTGGGGTTGTTGAATTGGAACTATTAAGATGCTGAAACAAGAGAGAGCTACGTTCATTTCTAAACGGTTAAATGAGATCTACCCTGAAACGCCGGTTCCTCTAAACCATAAAGATGCCTATCAATTGTTAGTTGCCGTTTTATTGAGTGCGCAGTGTACTGACGCTCGAGTCAATATAGTAACGCCAGGTCTGTTTGCCAAAGCGAGCACTGCTCAAGATATGGCGATCTTAAAAGAAGATGAAATATTGGAAGCGATAAAATCTTGTGGGTTAGCGCCAAAAAAATCTCGTGCAATAAAACGACTATCAGAAATTCTTGTCGAAAATTATAACGGAGAAGTCCCAGACGATTTTGCTTCATTAGAGGATTTACCTGGAGTTGGTCATAAAACTGCTTCTGTTGTTATGTCGCAATGGTTTGGTTTTCCCGCTTTCCCCGTTGATACTCATATTCACCGTCTTGCGCAGCGATGGGGACTTACGAAAAAAAATAATAACGTAGTAAAAACAGAACGTGATTTGAAACTTATATTCCCAGAAGATTTATGGAACAAATTGCATTTGCAAATCATTTTCTACGGTAGAGAATTCTGTACTGCGCGGGGATGTAGAGGTCTAAAGTGCGAAATATGTACGACCTGTTATCCAAAAAGAAAAAAACCATTTGATTGATTATTATTTATATTCCTAAAATATTAAATTAAATAATAGATGATCAAAATATAATTTTTGGGAGCACTATTTTGAAGTTGGCTAAAGAAACCATATGGCATTTTACTTGTGACTACTGTAATTTATGGTGGTCTTTTGCTTCTTCCGACGATTATGAGCCTAAAGATAGTATTCATTGTCCTCATTGTGGAAAGACAAATAAAATCGAGGATGAGAAAATATAAAATATTGTAATTAATGTTTTAATAAATACAGTTTATCTGTAACGGATATTTGACCGATCCAATTGATCAATTTTTGTTACACCCATTAGCTTCATATCTCGTTCAATTTCTAATCTTAATTGATTTAGGGCCCTTTTAACTCCAGCTTCGCCGGCAGCAGCTAAAGCATAAAGGTAGTATCGACCAATGGAACAACATTTTGCGCCTACTGACAAAGCTTTCAACACATGGGTTCCTCGTTGAATTCCACCCTCGCATATAACATCAATTTTATCTCCGACGGCGTCACAAATTTCGGCAAGCTGATCGAAAGGAGCTCTACTTCCATCTAATTGTCTTCCACCGTGGTTAGATACCATAATCCCAGTACAGCCAATATCAACCGCACGTTTTGCATCTTCAACACTCATTATACCTTTGAGGGCAAATTCTCCGTCCCATTGAGCGCACAGCTTCTCAGCATCGTCCCAATTCATTGACTGATCCAACATTGTTGAAAAATATTCTCCAACTGATACGGCTAAATTTGTTCCTTCGGTAACGTAACCAGAAAGATGAGGCATATCGAATTTTTCTTTTGTATAGAAATTCCACGCCCACATTGGATGAAGGGCAAAGCTCAAAATAGAGTCCAAAGTTAATTTGGGTGGGGACGTAAATCCCGACCTGAGGTCGCGCTCTCTGTTGCCACCAGTAATGGTATCAACAGTCAGAGCTAGTACATTAAATTTTGCGTCCTTTGCCCTGTTAAGTAAAGCGTCATTCAATCCACGATCTTTATGAAAATAAAATTGGAACAGTTTCGGGCCATTGGTTATTTTTGCGATATTCTCAACAGTTACAGTTGCAAGGGATGAAACCCCAAACATGGTATTATGTTTGGATGCTGCTTTGGCAACTGCCCGCTCTCCTTCATGATGAAATAGACGCTGCAGTGCAGTTGGAGCGCAATAGAATGGAAGGGCAAGTTTTTGTCCCATTACTTCGGTTTCCATATTTACGTTTTCTACCCCAGCCAGAACATTGGGAACTAAATCCACCTCATCATACGATTGAGAATTTCTTCTGTAGGTGATTTCGTCGTCAGCGGCACCGTCAATATAATCAAATATTGGGCTTGGAAGTCTAGATTTAGCTAATTTACGAAAATCTGCATAATTGTGACATTGGGTTAGTCGCATATTTTTTTAACTTTCTATACTCATAAAAAATTCTAAGATAATCCTAAAATCCAAACTCTTTAAACACACTTTCCGCCCAGGTGTCCCATCCATCAACACCACCATCACATTCGTGCCTATCAATTACACAGTCAGCTCCAAGTTCTTTGAGGCGGCCATCTATTTTTTTACCCGCTCCACAAAAGCTAAAATAATTACGGTCGCCCAGGGCACAAACACTGTATTTTAAATTTCTGAGTCTAATATCAGCATTCTCAAGCGCTGCCCAAAAGTCTTCGCCCATCATGGGTAAATCACCATCGCCAGTAGAACTGGTGATAAACATTGCAGTTGACATAGTTTCTAACTCATCAATAGATACATCGTTCATTTCGCTAAGGGTTGTTTCTATCCCTTTAGCTGAAGCTAGTTCTACTACGTCATCTGCAACACCCATTGCCGTTCCCATTTCGGAGGCAAAAATTACGTTAACTTTATTCATTTTTAAGTCCTATTTCGGTGATTAATGCTAAATAATTTTAATTACCTAACTATTGGTAGGTAGTCGATTTTTGAGAAAACCAAATAATTTTTTTTGATTTTCAGCAACAGCCATTCGAAGTGGATAATTGACAACAAAATAAATACCAATAGGTTGAGTTTTATTATAACGGTTTGATGAATTTGCTTGGGTTATTCTGCAATTAAGATCATAATGCCTAGCTCCCAACATTATAATAAAGTTTTTTGTAAATTGCTAGTAACGTGCTTGTTGATTATTAGAACATCAGTATTGAGAGTATCAGCGGAAGCAATCATGTCTAACTGAACAATTTGATCAATAAGTATAATATTTAATATGATTAAAAGCCCTCCCTGAAAAGGGAGGGCTTTTGCATTTACTTAAAGCTACGTAATATTTATTTTAGGACTGCTTGCCTTCGAAACTGCCGCACCAGTCATTAGAATTTACCATTGGCCAAAAAGCCACCTGATTCTGGGTTGAGGCACTGGGAGGATTTACCCTACATGCGCCTAAATTCGCATTTGGTGTCACCTGGCTATCTTTCTGTTCAAAATATGCACAATGATTACATGAATGTGACATAGATTTTCTCCTTAACAATTGACAAGATAAAGCTTGGGTCTTTTTATTTAACTAACTGACACGAAATTTAGAACAATTCTAAAAAATGTCAATAAAATAAATAAAAACATATACTTGACTAAAATAATCAGGATATTTTTCTTTAAATAACTATTTGTAAAATTTCTGGAAAATCTATATTTTGCTGAACTAATTACTTAGCTATTAATCATCCCAGAGTTTAGTGGATAGATATTTCAACCCGCTATCGCATATTACCACAGCAATGGTTTTACCTGACATATTTCCAGAAAGTAATTTTAGTGCTGCCGCTACGTTTGCGCCGGAAGAATATCCTCCAAATATACCCTCATACTTTGCAAGTTCCTTAGTGGTTTTTTGAGCTTCATCTCCTGATATCTGGATAAACCCGTCAACTGGAACTTTATCAAGAAACTTTAGCTCTGGAATAATGTATCCCCCACCTTGAATTGGGTGGTGGGGGTTTGTAACTGTCTTTCCAGCTGCCACGGCTGCGCCCTCAGGTTCAACAACAAAACACTTTATATCGCTA
>CAJWCX010000156.1 GCA_913031405.1 uncultured Flavobacteriales bacterium
GCCTCGATTGACGAACTAGAAAAGTTAGATATTGAAATTATACCCACCTCCTATATTCTGATTGATGGAGGAAAAAAATCTTCGGTAGAATACGTTTCTAACACCAACCCCATACCTGGAGAATCCTATTCAATTGCAAGGAAAACAGCCCTTGCAGGAAATTACCTGGGGCACCAATTGATATATGCGGATGCGGGAAGCGGTGCCGTTGATTGTATTAGACCCGAAATGATTGAGACATTAGCTTCTTTAGATTCTCCTTTGATTATTGGAGGAGGAATAAAAACGATTGAACAAATCGAAATCGCGCATAGGGCTGGAGCAAACTTGGTTGTGATTGGAAACAAAATTGAGGAAGATATCGATTTTCTTTTGGATATTCGGAATATAACATCAAAATCTCGCCTTTAAACCAAGGTCAAGGCTTTTTACGGAATGAGTTAACTCACCAACTGAAATAAAATCAACTCCTGTTTCCGCATAAGCCACGATTGTACTTTGGGAAATGCCTCCTGATGCCTCTGTTTCATATATTTTCGGAATTAATTGAAGGGCCTCTTTAATTTCAGATGGGCTGAAATTATCAAGCATGATTCGGTCAACACCGCCAACGCGAATTACCTCTGTGAGTTCATCTTTATTTCTCACCTCTATTTCTATGCTGAGTTTTTTTCTTTTTGATTTTAAATAGTTCGATGTTGCCGCTATCGCCTCGGCTACACCTCCAGCAAAATCAATATGATTGTCTTTAATCATGACCATGTCATAAAGACCAAACCTGTGGTTTCCTCCTCCTCCAATCAAAACAGCTTGCTTTTCAAACAAGCGAAAATTTGGAGTTGTCTTTCGTGTATCTATAAGTGTAGCATTGGTGTGGGCGATCATTTTAACCATTTGATTTGTTTGCGTTGCAATACCACTCATTCTCTGCATGATATTCAAAACCAATCGTTCTGTCGTTAATATAGATCGCGCAGAACCTACGACAATAAATGCAATGTCTCCAGGTTTTACTAAAGACCCATCCCTTATAAATACCTCCAATTTAAGAGAGGAATCAAACAACTCAAATATTCTGCGTGCGACATCTATTCCAGCTATAATTCCAGCTTCTCTAACCTCTAAACGCGCTCTCCCCTCTTCTTTGGCCCCTATACAAGCTAAGGAAGAATGATCTCCTTCACCTACATCTTCTTTCAAAGCATTTAATATCAATTCATCGATCATGAGCACAAAGATAAAATATTGAACAAATTTTGATTATTTAGTTTTAAATTTAAAGGATGAAATCATTAAGGGAGGATATAGAGAATTCTTTAAAAGTTCTGCCAAAAAAACCAGGCATCTACAAATTCATTGATGCAAACGATGTTATTATTTATATCGGAAAGGCTAAAAATCTTAAAAACCGAGTACAATCATACTTCTCCGGAAAATTTGAGCACTTTAAAACAAAAATGCTTGTGAAATCAATTTCTAAAATTGAAACCATCGTGGTTCAGCATGAAGCCGATGCACTAATTCTAGAAAACAACCTGATTAAATCACATCAACCCAAATACAACGTTCTTCTGAAGGATGACAAGACTTATCCATGGATAGAAGTAAAAAAGGAACCCTTCCCCCGGATCAGCACAACCCGAAATAAAAGGTATAAAAACGCTACATATTTTGGCCCCTTTCCAAATGTACGTTTTATGAATGTCATGATTAAACTCATTCATGATTTATTCCCCGTTCGATCATGCTCTCTAGATTTATCACCTGAAAAAATAGCAAAGAACAAATACTCCGTTTGTCTCGAATACCATATTGGGAACTGCTTAGGACCATGCGCCTCAAAACAAGAAGAAAAAGAATATGACGACATGGTACAAAAAATCATCTTGCTGCTGGAGGGTAAAACACACTCTTTGTATCAAATCCTTAAAAGCCAAATGAAAGTTTACGCTGAAAATTATGAATTTGAAAAAGCAGAGGAAATAAAAAAAACACTCATGGGTCTGGATCAATATCGAAACAAGTCAATTATAGCTTCTGACCTTCATGACCTGGATGTTTTATGCGTAGATGAAATCGAAGATACCTTTTACTTCAATTACATGGTAATAAAAGAAGGTGCCATTATCAATGCTTACAATCAAAAAGTAAGTAAGAAGCTTAGTGAAAGTATGGAAGACTTTATTCTTCTCAACCTATCTGTGCTTCAAGAGAAATTTGGCAGTACAAATACCAGTATCGTTACCAATGTAAAGATTCAATTTATTTCAAAAGAATTCACATTCGTTACACCCCAAAAAGGAGATAAAAAAAAACTCTTAGCCCTATCAGAGAATAATGTTCGTCATTATGTGAGAAATGAAAAGAAAAAACAAGTTCTTATCTCGGAAAAAAAGAATAATACACGAATCCTTGAAATCTTAAAAAAAGACTTCAAGCTAAATGTACTTCCCGTTCACATGGAATGCTTCGATAATTCAAATCTTCAAGGCACAAATGCCGTATCAGCATGCGTCGTTTTTAAAAACGGGAAGCCTTCAAAAAAAGAATATCGACATTTCAACATTAGAACAGTTAGTGGTCCAGATGACTTTGAAACAATGAAAGAGGTGGTTTACAGGAGATACAAAAGGCTTCTTGACGAAAAAAAGAAATTGCCTGACTTGATTGTTATCGATGGGGGAAAGGGGCAGCTACACGCTGCAAATGAAGCATTAAAAATGCTCGGACTCAAAGGGAAACAAGCCATAGTTGGTATTGCAAAAAGACTTGAAGAGCTTTTCTTTCCTGGAGACAAACACCCCTTACATTTAGACAAAAGAAGTGAAAGCTTAAAAGTGATTCAGCATATGCGTAATGAGGCACATCGTTTTAGCATTAATCACCATCGAAATAAAAGAAGCAAAGCCATGGTTGAATCGGAGCTTGAAAACATTCCCGGAATCGGACCAAAAACGAAAGCCCTTCTTTTTCAAAAACTCAAAACCATTGAATCTATAAAGAAGGCAACAATAAGTGAGTTATCAGAAATTATTGGAGCTAAGAAGGCATCCTTATTATTTCATTATTTTGATAAAAATCAAAACTTATAAAAAGGCATTGACGACGAATTTGAATCGCTAATCAACTTAATCATATAAGACCCCTGTGACAAACTCTTTGTATCCATAATCAACACATTATGGCCTTCATTGGCATGTATTTTATGAGAGGAAATTACCTTACCGGTAATATCTAGGATCTGTGCATTAAAATTTTGACCTTGCATCAAACTGAATTCAACATGAATATCCGCATCCGTAGGATTCGGATAAACTTTCATTTGAATATCCTGTCCAGATTCCTCGAGACCCACAATAATCTCATCTGATGGGCTCCCCTCATAGAGATTGATGTCATCTAAATAAAAGTTATTACCTCCTTCGCCTTCAAATCTAAAACGCATTCTGAAATTTTCAGCAAAATAAGACGAGGTTACATTTATCATATGAACAGTTTTCCAATCGCTTTGAGAGCTCGGCGCCCAATATGAAGTGGATGTCTCGGAAGACAAAGCGTTACCTCCTAATGTTTTCCTTTGAGCCCATTCACCTCCGCAGTCGTTAGAAATAAAAACCTTTAAAAATTCATAATCTGAAGATGTCTTTTTTCTATAGGCATACCTAAAACTAAGCGTTACTGAACCAGATTCAGGAACTACCGAAAGGTCAATAGGAGCTGAAATCAATTCATCAATATTTGATGGTTGCTGACCATAATTTACCAATCGTGCACATTTCGAACCAGTGTAACCAAATGAGCTATTGATGTTGAAAGAATTATTATTATTTACATTAATGACCTCCCAATTGATTATGTTCTCTAGGCTTGTATAGGATTCAAAACCTTCCCAATAAGGTATAGTCGATGATGCCGGTAAAACCCGAATATAATTGTTTTTTAATTCAATATCTGATGATCCCCCGTCTAAAGCCTTCAACTGTATACTATACAAACCCTCGTTATCGAACACGATGGATGGGTTTTGGGAACTAGAAGTACTTCCGTTACTATATGACCATCCAGTAGCTGGAGTAATAGTCCACTCCCAACCAGATACGGCATTATAAGAATCATCCGTAAACTGTATTTCATTACCCGCACAAATGGTCGTACGATCTGCATCAAATGCTGCTTCGCAAAGCACTAAAACACCTGTAGCTCCGGTGGCATTTAAATTACTTGTTTGCCAAAGGTTTTTTCTTCCTGTGGTCGTGACTTGAAGAGCTGCTCGCATCCTATCCACCTGACCGCCAGTAAACATTTTAGAACAATAAGAGTAGTCCATGTAATTCTCGACGTTGTCACGTATATCAAAACCCCAGTATGCATTATCTCCATTACAAGAATTAG
>CAJWCX010000157.1 GCA_913031405.1 uncultured Flavobacteriales bacterium
TGAAGCCAAATATTTAGAAAAGTTAATCAAAGCTCCTTTTATAGCAGAGTAGGGAGGAGCCGTACTAATTTGTGTTCCTTCGTATAAACTCATGTCATTTCCTACCATTCCATATATTGAGGTCATAAAAACAATAGATCCTTTCTTATGTTTTTTCATGGTCTCCATGACATATTTGGTTATGTAAACGTGGCTATTTAGCTGCCAATTGACATTGGTCTCCCAAGATTCTGATGATATAACATCAAAAGAGGAGCCCCAGTCTGTTGTTCGAGGGTAGGCATTGTTTATTAGGCCATCAATTCTGCTATATTTTTGAATAATTTGATTTATAGCATTTTTACTGGCATCGTAATCGCAGATGTCACACTCTATGAAATCTAACTCTTCTTGGGTGTGTTTTAAGGTATTAATGTCTAAATTAACGACTCTGGCTCCTTCGCAAATAAGGGAATTGATTATGGCGCTACCTATGAGGCCAGAGCCTCCGGTGATTACAATAATTTTATCATTCAGTTTCTTTGTCATAACTCTATTACATTTAGACATGTTTGCATCGAATCATATGTATCACCAAACTGATTCATGTTTGTTTTTTTGTTTCGAACACAATCTATGAAATAATTCATTTGTTTCTTCATTAAGTCTGAAGATTTTGTTTTCGATGAAAAAACGAGATTCCCTTTGTGATCGGTAATAGTGTTTTTGATCAAATCAATTGTTAAAGCTCCATTCTTAAGAACTAAATGAAGGTTCCTTCTAGGGTTCTTTCGAAAGTAGTTTAAGGTAATCGTACCTATGGCATTTGTGTATTCTAAATAGTAATGAGCGCTATCGAATGAATCGATTTTAAGATTCGATATTTTTTTGACAAATCCGCTTGATTTTATAGGCTTACCAAATAACCATATGAGATAATCTATTTCATGAATCAAATCTAAATGAACACCTCCTCCCTCGTCCTTTTTTGCACTGTATGATTCGGTATAATTCATATTTTTTCTCCAGTCCGGTAGATATGAGCCGCAATAGGCGTGAAACTCCAATAAATCCTTAGTGTTGATATGTCTTTTCAACCATTCTATCAAAGGATGAAAACGAAGGACGAAGCCACAATAAGTCTTAATCTTTTTTAGCCCCAATATTTTATTTACTTCTCTCCATTCTTTCAGGCTGGAGACAGGTGGTTTTTCTATAAATAAAGGTTTATTTAGTTTAATGGCCCGTATAATCGTTTTTGAATGTAGATGTGTAGGATTTGAAATCATCACAAATTCCAAGTCTTTTGGAATATCCTTCCAGTTGTATAGGGAATGTATATCATCGTGATGAATTGATTTTGTATCATGTCGTAATGCATAGAACGAACACTTGTTATCAATACTTTTAATCGCATTTACATGCTTGGATGCAATAGAGCCGGTACCTATAATTAATATTTTCATAACTCAAAATCTAAATGGTCATTTGAAATTAAGAAATCCATGATTAACAAATCAATAGGTTCATCGATATCAAAACAAATATGATTCATCAAGTAAGCAAGTGATTTAGGAGTTATGCTTGAAGTAAATTGTTTGTCGAAAAAAGATCTTTTGTAAATATAAAATGAGGCATTCATGTCAAAAACTTCTGGCGCACTTTGCCTTGTTAAAAATTCGTCTGCCGTCTTCACAATTTCAACATATTCTTTGTTCTTTTTTTTCTCTACCATATTGAAGTAAGGATTCCTACTGGCTTTACTTACGGAGAAAATATTATATGCATCAGAGTTCATTAATATTTCTAATGCTTTTTCAATGTCCAATAACGATCGTAAAGGTGACGTGACGTCCAAATCAATCAAATAATCATATCGGTGACCACTTTTTCGCTCTTCATATAATAGTAGGTCTTCAAGAACCTTCATTTTTCCAATCTCTGATCCTGCCAGCAAGTCGGGTCGCTGGTACTGTGTATTTAAACCATATTTTTTAGCAACATTTAAAATTTCTTGATTTTCCGTACTCAAAGCAATATCTGCATGATGTTTTACTGCATACGCTTGTGCTGTTTTTATTGAATATGCTATGAGTGGTAGACTACTTACATCTTTTATATTCTTTTTAGGTATTCCCACAGAACCACCGCGTGCGCAGATTGTGATTAATATCTTACTCATCTTTTTATTTTGCCTGAGGCAATATCTCGATTTGCTTTATTATAATCGTCTATTCTTCCTATATCCAACCAATATCCCTCATGTTGGAAGTTCCTAACGTTTTTATTCAATTGAATGAGTTTTTCAATTAAATCAGTGGCAGAATATTTGACTGAATCCGGTATGAATTTTAATATTTCTCTTTTCATCAGATAAATTCCCCCGTTTGAGTAATAGGTATAGCTTGGTTTTTCTTTTAAATCAACAACATTATTTTCTTCCATTTTCAAAACAGCATATGGAATATTTACAGTGTAAGGGACGCTGAGAACATTCAAATCAGCATCATGATCAATGAAATCGAAGAAAAACCTCTCATAATCTACATTAGTGAGAAGATCAGAATTACAAACAAGTACATAATCCTGCTTCAATTCTTTGATGAGCTTTAAGGATCCAATAGTTCCTAGTTCATCTTTGTCCCAGGTGGATGATATTTTTAATGTAGCATTCGATTTCTTTTTTGCGAACTCTTCTAGCTGTTCTCCTAAATACTGAATAGAAAGTTTTATATCACTTATTCCATAGTAAGCCAATTGATCAATGAGATGTTCTATGATAGGTTTAGAACCGACGTTTAGCAGAGGCTTCGGAGTGTTCATGGTTAGTGGTTGTAGTCGCCTTCCTTTGCCTCCGGCCATAATAACCACATCTACTGGTAATTTAGTTTTTGCTATTCTGAAATTAACGATATCAATAATTCTACTGTCTTTATCGACCACGGGAATCATTTTCAATTTTTCTTTTCTGTACGAAGTGAGTTTAGAAATATCATATTCCCTAATGAATTTTGGATTAGGGTTACAGGCGTTTAGGACAGGGTCATCCAACTTAATACCTTTTAGCAAACCTCGTCGAATATCTCCATCTGTCAGAGCGCCTACAAGCCCATTTTGATTATTTACAATGAACAGAACTGTATCTTGTCCTAGGTTATCAAGAGCTTGGAGAGCATCTTTAATTACTGTGGAGTCTTGGGTAATATGTTTTTTCCAATCCATTTATCTATTTGCATTTAGGTTCAATGAAGTTTTTTAATTTTTCAACGATTGATGCAATCCCTTCGGGAAACGAATATATGTTTTCTTCATCATATTCCAATTCAATGTATTGTTTGGTGGCAATGATTATATCTTCATGATTGAATGGAACGTGTATTACATTTTTGGAACATAGCCTGTTTTTTTGCCTGTTACCAATGTTAATTACATACTTATTAAAAGAAGCAGCCTCAATAATTCCACTCGAAGAATTCCCTATGAGCAATTGAGTCATTTTCATCGCGCTAAAATATGATTGACTTCCTAAATTTTCAACGATACAAATATTTGACCTTAAATGGGATACTTTATGATACATACTCCTGTATAGGTTCCCCAAAGTATCTGCATTTGTCATTGTTATTACTATTTGGTATCTCAAAGATAATTCCATTAAAGATTTTTCTAATTCCTTTACGTGGTCATAATTTTTATAATAGTCTCTGGTCTCAGGATGAACAGTAACTAGAATACTTGGAATTGTCAAATCAATACCCCATTTCACCATAAATTCCTCATGGTTAAGTAATGAAATGGTTTTTAAATTTTCAAGACCGATGGCACCTGTAGTTGTAGTCGTTCCTTTTTTTTGTGTAATCTCCTCAATTCGGGTTTTAAATTCCGGAAGTGAAATAAAATGAATCTTTGACGCCAATGTGATTTGATCTCTGTAAATATGGTCAATAGCCCCTTCACTGGTTTCTCCTGCATGTAAGTGAGCAAAATTGATATTAAAAGGGATTCCTGCATTAACTGCAGCCGCCATTTCATACCTATCACCTAAACAAATTACAATATCAAACCTGTTTCCGTGTTCGTTCCATAGATCTCCAAACAGGTCCACTGTATTGGCATATGACTTTGCAATATCAAGGGCCTTGTCTCCGCTAATTAAATTATCAATACTATATTTGACATCAAATCCGTCGGAAATAATGTGATCTACGGTTCGGCCAAATTTTTCTTTTAAATGCGTACCGAATGCAATTATTTCAAGTTTGCAAAAAGACTCCTTCTTCAAGACTTTCAGTAATGGAAGATATATTCCGTAATCAGCTCTTGAACTGGTCAGTACTCCTATATTTAATTGATGTTTTTCCAATTCAATTGGTCTTGTTCGTTTAAATCAACATTTAATTTTTTCCCAAT
>CAJWCX010000158.1 GCA_913031405.1 uncultured Flavobacteriales bacterium
TTGACATAAAATCCGTGATTTTTTGAAATAAATGACCAAAAACGCTTAAAAGTCACCTAAAAAGAGATGAAATTGGATTGTGTCAGAGAAATCTTCAAAAAGTTAAAAAAAATCATGTTTTTTTACTAAAAAACACGATTTTATCGGATATTTTGGCTTTTTTTTATCAAAAGAGACATTTTTTACAAAAAAGTAATATTTGGAAAACAAATAAATTAGTTGTAATTTGAGAAGACTAAAACTCTCTCTTTATGAATAAACGCAAAACTATTTTACTCAATCTGCCTAATTGTCCCTTTGTTTTAGAAACAAAAATCTTCAATTAATATACTTTAAGCTGTATTACTGAAATTATTTTCAGTAAATATTCGTGTACTATTTCAGGTGCCTAAATGATACAGCCAATACTTTTTTCAAATTAAAAGACTATGAAAACAAATTTACTCACCTTATTTCTTCTTTTTGGTTCTATCCATTCAGTCCTTTCTCACATTGGCCCAAATGATCCCAAGAGGACAAACAAAAAAAAAGAAATTCATTCAAAAGGAGCAAATTGCGAACCTGCTACCGCAAAATTGATAATGGAATTTAATAATGTTCGGGCCTTGATTGAACAAGGGGGAAGCATGTTCCAGAATAGAGCAGAACAAACGGCAGCATATGAGGTACCTAAAGGTAGTGGCTTAAATGCGATTTATGCTGGAGCTCTATGGATGGGGGGTGTCGATGTGAATGGTCAACTAAAATTAGCAGCACTAAGATATCGTCAAGGGAATGATTTTTGGCCAGGTCCTCTGACAGTCGTACCGGGAGAGGGCTCAGGAGAGGCAAATATTGACCCTGATCAATGTTTGGCCTACGACAAAATATATACCATTCGCAAAGCAGAAGTTATTCGGTTTAATATATGGTGGTCTTGTTTAACAGGAGAAATAACAGATGGCTGTGATGATATAACTGAGCCAACAAATGATGAGTTACAAAGAATTTATGGATGGCCTGCTCATGGGGATGTTTCGAGAGGTCAAGATTATTATTTGGCTCCATTTTTTGACAGAGACGAAGATGGTACTTATAATCCTGATGCGGGAGATCATCCATGGTATGACGATATACTAGGAAGAAATGATATAAAATGTCAAATTGATAGAACAGTTTCATTATATGGCGATGAGACACATTGGTGGGTTTTTAATGATAAGGGTAATATTCATACTGAGACGAATGCCGATCCAATCGGAATGGAAATACGTGCTCAGGCGTTTGCTTTTGGGACAAATGATGAAATTAATCAGATGACATTTTATAACTATGAGTTAATCAATAGAGGTACACAAACACTTTATAATACGTACTTTTCACAATATTTAGATGCAGACATCGGAAACTTTCAAGATGATTATGTCGGTTGTGATGTATCACGTGGTTTAGGTTATGCGTTGAATGGACATTTAATTGACGAAGCGGATGGTGGAAAACCCGGTTATGGAGAAAATCCCCCTGCCATAGGTTGCGATTTTTTTGAGGGGCCGTATCAGGATGCAGACGGCCTAGATAACCCTGGGCCTTATTTTGACGAAGAAACGGGTCAAATGGTCGTGCCTTCAGTTACAGACGCATTGTCAAATAACGGGATTGTCTACAAAGGTATTGGCATTGGGTACTCGGATACGATCATTGATAACGAACGTTTTGGAATGAGAAGATTCACCTACTATACTGCATTGGACCCAATCCAGTATTCTGATCCTCAAACAGCTGATGAATATTACAATTACATGCAGGGTTATTGGTCCAATGGCGAACAAATGGTTTATGGCGGACGAGGATGGTCCTCATCTGAAGGCGCAACAAACACTCCTTCAAGTTATATGCTTCCTGGAAACTCAGATCCATTAAATTGGGCTACGCGCGGAGAAAGTATAGAATCTGATAGTTATGATGCGGGGTGGTTTGAGAACACCTTTAATAACGAACCAGGTGACAGGCGTTTCGTGCAATCGGCGGGACCCTTTACTTTGACACCAGGTGCGGTCAATAACATTACAGTTGGTGTTGTCTATGGAAGAAGTAATGAGGAAGGATTATATGCATCTGTTGATGCTATGAAACGAGCAGACACCAAAGCTCAAACATTATTTGATGTATGTTTCAAAATACTTTCACCTCCCGATGCTCCGAGACTTACAATACAAGAATTAGAGAACGAATTGATTCTAACAATTGATAATCCATCTACGTCAAATAATTATAGAGAGGAGTACGAGGAATTAGACGATATAAATATAGTCGATGAAAACGTAGACAGATATTATCGTTTTGAAGGTTACCAAATATATCAATTAAAGGATGTAGGTGCATCGATATCAGATATCTCTGATCCCGAAAAAGCAAGATTAGTAGCACAGTGTGATATTGAAAATGAAGTTGACAGAGTTGTAAATTTTGATTTTGACGAGGCTTTAGGGTTTTCAATTCCCGTAGAGATGGTTGACGGTTCTAACAATGGTATTCGACATTCGTTTAAAATAACAGAAGATAAGTTTGCGCAGGGCAGTCCTACCTTGGTGAATCACAAGACTTACTACTATGTCGCTGTCGCTTATGCATACAACCAATTCAAAGAGTATAATCCTGAGGATCCAACTTTACTTGATGGACAGAGAAAGCCGTATATTTCTTCTCGATTAAACTTTGATGGAACAGCAATTCGCAGTGTATCAGCTGTTCCTCACACGCCAATCCCAGAGGCTGGAGGTACGCTTCAATTGATAGAATATGGTTCATCTCCCCAAATTACTCGATTGGATGGACATGGTAATGGAAATCGTGAATTGGAATTGACGCAATCAAGTGTAGATGAAATTTTAGAGACTGGTTTCATGGCTGCTCCTACCTATGACTATGGTAAAGGGCCAATCAATGTAAAAGTTATTGATCCTTTAAATTTGGTGAGTGGCTACTTTGAATGTAAATTCAGAAACTATAACTCTATGTCAAACGAAGGATTTGCTGCAGATACTGCGAGTTGGGTTATTTACAGATATGCGAGTGAAGACGACCTAACACCATTAGACTCTGTTACGTCCCAACGAACAATAGCCTTTGATAATGAGCAGATTGTTCCGGAATGGGGTATTTCAGTTCAAATCAATCAAGAGAAGTATTATTATCCTCCCAATTTAGAGAATGCCTCAGGTGTTAAAGACAATACTACAACAATGATTTCCTCTTCATTATTTTTTGCAGATTCATCGAAGCAGTGGTTAACAGGGGTAAATGACAATGATGCTTACTTCCCAACGAATTGGATTCTGAGTGGTGAGTATGCCCCTGCTGCAGATGGCTCAGAATGTTTAGATGATGGTCCAACATATCTAAATCCATGTAATTATGAAGATCAATGGAAACGTGATCAAAACCCTGTTTGGGAAGGTCTAGTTGAGGGAATAATTGCTCCGCATCAGATGGTAGGGAGCTCTCAAGACTACGCTGCATTAGCATATATGCAAGGCTCAAATGTAGAACAGATAAAGATAGCTGCTTCGCCAAGCTATGCGCCAAGCGTGGATATTGTTTTTACGAGTAACCAAGATTTATGGACACGCTGTCCTGTAGTTGAATTAGGAAGAAATCCGGATCTTAATATTGGTGGTGTTGCTCCAGGAAAGCTTCGAGGAAGTCCAAGTGTTGGTAAAGACGGTATTGAGGATGGTTCTGGAACTGGGATGGGTTGGTTCCCGGGGTATGCCATTGATTTGGAGACGGGGGCAAGGCTATATATGGCTTTTGGTGAGAATTCCTTTTTAGGTGGTGATAATGGCGCTGATATGCTGTGGAATCCAACTTCTAGATTGGTAAGTAATGTTGGAACTCCAGTAATGGGCGGTGTTCATCCTATTTATATTTTCAGTAAGGATCAGAAAACACTTGCAGGGGGGCTATTTGGGACATTGTCTAGTGACCTTCCAGAATATATTCCAGGTGCTGCATTGAATGATGCCACACATGAGCTAAAATTGAGATGGATTGCTGCTGAATCGTCACCAACTATTTTAAAAATCAGAGATTTATATGCCCCATTGACTTGGGTATGCTACCCTATGTTGAATGAGGGGCAGGATTTACTCTCAAGTGATGCGATTATGAAACTTAGAATTAATAAAGAGTATAAAGATTATATTACAACTGGAGCAAATCAAGGAAAGCCAATGTACTCGTGGAGCATGGATAATATTGCCACTGTTACCGCGTCTCAAGCTCGATTAAAAGAGGCTTTGGATATTATCAATGTTGTACCAAACCCCTACTATGCTTTCTCTGAATATGAGAGAAATAGACTCGAGACAAAGGTTAAGATTACGAATCTTCCTGAGC
>CAJWCX010000159.1 GCA_913031405.1 uncultured Flavobacteriales bacterium
GGTTCATTTTTAGTATATTCGTTGACTTAAGTAAATAAGCTAAAAAATGCGTTTTTATCTTGTAGATAAAATAAAAGAATTAGTTCCTGGAGAAAGTGCCATTGGGATCAAGTGCTGGAGTTTAGATAATCAAATATTTCAGGATCATTTTCCAGGTTTTCCAACCACTCCGGGAGTATTACTTACAGAGTCTATGGCACAGCTTGCAGGAATTTTGGTTGAGCATAGCTATTATAATGAATTTGGCCAAGATTATAAGGTTTATCCCGTATTAAGTATTATCAGAAAAGCTAAGTTTAGAAAATTTGTTGAGCCAGGTGATCAGTGTATCATTCATGCAAAACTCATTTCTGTTGACCGAGGATATGGAGTTGCTGAAATCAAGACCTATGTGGATGAAGAATTGATGTGTGAGGCTACCTTGAATTTCCTTATTGGGATGGAAAAGGACATGAAGAAGAATCCATATATCGGGAAAATGGATCAGTATTATCGAAGTATTCTTCCCAAGGAGTTTATAAAATGAATGTATACATTACAGGATTCGATGCTGTTTTTCCTAACAATTTCGAGTTAGAGAGTTTTTCCAATGAGTTCGATCATTCCTTTACCAATGGCACTATAAATGCTGAGTTTAATTCTGAATTCACGCCGAATCGAAGTGATGAAAAAATCATGCGAAGGGATATCAAGATTTCTGTTGTATCTATTCGTAGACTTCTGAAGAAAATAGGACTAGAAGATCCCGAAGTTCTGGAAAAGACAGCTTTATTTGTGGCAAATGGCTCTTTTATTGAAGATACCGAAAAATACATGAACAAGATTTCTGTATACAAGAACATTTCGGATGATTTAAGTGAAGAAGAAAAAATGTATAAAATTTATCGTGCAAGCCCTCCTTTGCTAGCATTAGAAACATTGACCAACTCAAGTATGAGTTTTATTGCTCAATACGCTGGAGTAAAATATCACAACACGACTTTTGGAACATCCTCCTTATCTGCCTATTATGCATTGAAAGAGGCCATTGGAAGTATAAAGAGCGATTTGAATGAACAAGCCATTGTCTGTGCCTCTAATTCAGGTGGGGGCTATTCGTTTTTGTCTAATTCTGCGGTTGTAGGTTACAAAAAGGGCTGGAAAGAAAGTACTGCTGTTGGGAATATTATTTTGTCATCCACTAAGGGATCCTCTGTATGTAAAATTAGCATGATGTCTAGTGGAACCCGAATCCCCAACCTGAAGGATCAAACAATCCGAAGAGATTGGTCCTCATTGGTGCCTGAGGATTCGGAATTCGTTATATTCTCGGGAGCGTTCTGCGAGGAAACCAATGAATCTGACCGTCTGTATTGTGAAAATAACTTTAAATATAGCCGTTCTCTCTTTGATGATTATGGTAATATGGGTTCATCTAACTTAGTAATGGGAATCATACAAGGAATCCAATTATTAAATGAAGGAATGCCCTTTGTTGATATTATAGATCGAGATTTATACGGGCGAGAATCTCATGTTCGAATTGCTAAATGTTGAAGGAAAAAATATACATAGTAGATTATGAAGTTGTAAGCCCCATTGGTATTGGAAGGGATCGTATCATCGAGAGTATTCGTAAAAATCGCGATGCAGAATCAGAAATTAAGCGTGTAAATGTTGCCGGATTGCCTTTCACTCGGGCAGCGGAAATAAAAAAGGACCTTACTTATTTGCTTGATTCAGAGGATGAAATTTATAGAAAAGTATGTCCTTTCGACAGGAAATTTGAGCTTCTAGTGGCATGCTATGGATTAATGAAAGAACGTTCTGAATCCTTGAGAAATAAATTAAAGACGGAAAAGACTGGTGTAATCTTGGGTATAGGAGCAGATGTTGCTCCTTTTGAATTATTCGAGAAGGAAATCATAGCGTTCTTGAATGAAGACAAAAACCCGATTGTAGAGCTTTATTTGTCCTTGAACGAAAATGGGACCAAATTGAATTTGATGAATAATCCCTATGATTTGTATTCCATGTATCTTGCTGATAAATTCGACGCAGGTGCTTTTCAGAAAACCGTCCTAACAGCATGTGTATCATCTACCCAAGCGATTGCTTTTGGTTATGACCATATCAAAAGAGGAGAAGCAGAAGTCGTTGTCACTGGAGGTACAGATTCAATTGTAAATACACTGGCTATGATTTCATTTGGTAAGCTTGGGGTAATTCCTGAATCAGGTGAAGGGAAAAGCTGTAAACCTTTTGATTCTAACCGGCGAGGAACCTTGTCAGGAGAATGTGCCGGAATAGTTATTTTGGCATCTGAGAAATTTGTCAAAGAGAATGATCTGGAGCCTATTGCTGAAGTGATGGGTTATGGGAATACTTTAGATGCTTATAAGATTACCGCGCCTGACCCTGAAGGAGATTCGATGGTGCGTGCTGTAGAACAGGCCGTATCAAGTTCTATGATTCGAGTTGAGGATATTGATTACATTAACGCACACGGTACTGGAACACGTCATAATGATTTATTGGAGTTGAGATCACTAGAAAGGGCTTTGGGGCCTCAAATGAAGCGTATTCCAATCTCGTCAACCAAAGACAGGCATGGACATGCTATTGCTGCCGCTGGAGTTCAGGAAATATGTGTTTTGCTAGAACTAATGAAGCATAAGATTATCCCGAAAAACCTAAATCTTAATACCCCTTGTGATGATACATTTAATCTTGTTAAAGAAAATTACTCTTCTCCTATAAATGTCGCTATTTCTAATAACTTTGCTTTTGGAGGTATTAATACAGTACTCATATTAAAAAATGAACGGGATTGAAACTCGAACTAGATCATAAGGTTGTATTAATCACTGGTGGTACTGGTGGAATTGGTCGTCAAATTGTTGCAGATTTTTTGGAAGAGGGAGCCCTAGTGGTATGTCTTATTCGAAATATGGTCAAATTTGAAGCTTTGAAAAAGTTTGTGTTAGACCAAGGACTTAATCTTGATGGCTTGAACTATGAATTTTGTGACCTTAAGGATTATTCCTCCATAAAAAAGACTGTCAATATTATCGCTGGAAAACACCAAAAAATTGATATTCTAGTTAATTGTGCAGGATCTACTATTGAAGGGCCATTTGCCCTATTAGAAAAAGAGCAGATCAATTCCATTGTTGAATTGAATTTAACGAGCCCGATGTATCTTAGTCATGCTGTTTTAAGGTATATGTTTAGGCAGAAAGGAGGCAATATCATTAACGTTTCTTCTGTGTCATCGGTTAAAAAAGGAAGAGGAGTCGTTGCCTACGCAAGTGCAAAAGCTGGTTTAGAGAATTTTACTCGAGCTTTGTCCCAGGAGGTCGGTAAAAAGAATATTCGTGTTAATTGTGTTAGGCCAGGAGTAGTTAAAACTATAATGAGTGAAGGTCTTCTTAATCGTTCAATGGAAGTAATAAAGTCTGATACTGCATTGGGTAGACCAGGTATTCCAAAAGAAATTTCGAAAACAGTATTATTTTTGGCATCAAACGCTGTATCTGGTTATATGACGGGGGAATGCATAGGGATAGATGGAGGTTTATATTAATTATGGAAATAGAAGATATTTTTAAAGATGTGTGCAAAGTCATCGAAGACTCGATTGGCACACCTGCAGATACAATAAAGTTAGAAGCTACCTTGTTTGATGAATTGGGCGTTGACTCCATTGATTTGGTGGATATTTTATTCGAATTGGAGACCTTGTACGAAATGGAGCTAAAAATTAGTGACATTGAGCAAAGGGCAAAACTGGAACTCGGCGATAAACCTTACGAAATAGAGGGGGTTTTGACAAAAGATGGTATTGAGGCGGTTGCACAGTACATGACTGAAATAGATGAATCGAAATTAAAGGAAGGCATCACTGTTCATGAACTTGTCAAGCTCTTTTCGGTACATTCACTATGTAAGATTATCAAGTTTAAAATGGAAGAGAAGTAAGTTCTTAGCAAATGAGAATAATTGTTATTGGTGCATATGGCTATACAGGAAAACTTATTTGCAAGGAATTGGCAGAACGAAATCTAGATTTTTCTATAGCGGGAAGGGACCAAGATAAGTTGAATAATTTGCAAGAAGAGTTTGCTAATATTGAAAGAAATGTGTGTGTGGATATTCGTATTGAAGAAGTCCGCTCCATAGTAGCTAGTTACGATCTATTTATAAATTGCGCAGGTCCTTTTACAGAAGAATCTTTAAAATTGCTTGAAGAAATTGCGGGGCAAGGGAAAATTTACATTGATATTTCTGGTGAACTTGGATTTATTCGGTCTTCAATGGAACGACTAGAACAGAAGGCAATTGATTCGGGATCGCTAATCCTACATGGCGTAGCCTTTGAGTCATTGATATCTG
>CAJWCX010000160.1 GCA_913031405.1 uncultured Flavobacteriales bacterium
GATTCTGTTGATTTCCTCTGGCATTCTTTTATTGAAACTGCGTAAACCTGCTTCAATGTGAACAATTGGGATGCCTATTTTCGAGGCAGCCAGTGCTCCAGCTATGGTGGTATTGGTGTCACCGTAAAGAATAACAGCATCGGGTTTTTCTTTGAGCAGGATCTCTTCTATGCCCTTAATCATGGTTGCCGTCTGCACACCGTGGCTTCCCGATCCTGCCTTTATATTATACAAAGGTTCCGGGATTTGTAACTCTCTAAAAAAAACATCCGACATGTTATCGGCATAATGTTGTCCAGTATGAACAATGATTTCGTTCAATTCGTTGGAATAAACCTTTGCTATAGATCGACTTATTACAGAAGCTTTAATGATTTGTGGCCGGGCTCCAACAATGGTAATAATCTTTTTCTTGCTTTGCATCTTATTCCTATAACGCAGTAAAATTAAATATTATACTTAGCAAAGTATAAATTACTTTTGTCTTTCGTAATTTTAAATCCTTACACGGAAATTATGTCAAAGAAAAACAAAAAGAGAATCAATGTGGTTTATTCCACCAATCCTGACTTTGAATTTGAGGAAGAACAGCATGAAGAGCAAGAGACAAAGGCTCCAAATCACCAGTTGCTCTATGTTTCCTTAGATCGCAAAAACAGAGGAGGCAAAGAGGTGAGCTTGGTAGAGGGTTTTATTGGAACAGATATAGATTTAAAAGATTTAGCTAAAACATTAAAGGGCAAATGTGGGGTTGGAGGATCTGTAAAAAATGGAGATATCATCATCCAAGGTAATTTTATTAAAAAAGTCATTGCCCTTCTTTCTGATCTTGGCTATCGGGTGAAACAAAAGGGAGGCGCTTAATTCGAATGAGCAAACCTAAATCTTGAAAAAAGGAATCCTATACATTATTCTTTCGGGCATCTGTTTTTTGTTCGTGAATTTCTTTGTGAAGCTTTTTGGGCAAAACAGCGGCACCGTTTCTTTTATTTCACAAAAGATACAGCATATTCCTGCTCATGAGCTTGTATTGGCCCGTTCTATTGTGTCTTTTGCAATTAGTGCCACAATCATAAAAATAAAGGGCTACCCGTTCTTTGGAGTCAATAAAAAATGGTTGTTGATTCGAGGTATTGCCGGCACTGTGGCCTTGACGATATTTTTCATGACCATTCAGCATTTGCCCTTTGCTATTGCTGCCGTAATTCAGTATCTCGCTCCTATTTTTACGATGATTTTTGCAATGCTGCTTTTAGGAGACCGCATCTTTAGAATTCAGTGGCTATTTGTTTCGTTGGCTTTTATTGGTGTTGCTATGATTTCCTTTGAGAATATTCTGATTAAATCTTTAGGAATGTCCATTGATTATCTCTGGCTTGGGCTCGGGATTCTTTCGGCCTCTATTTCTGGAGTTGCCTACACGGCTATTGCGAAGCTCAAGGATACAGACAATCCGATTAATATTGTTTTGTATTTTCCAATGGTATCGATTCCATTTATGGTCCTCTGGTGTTTTTTTGACTTTGTCCAACCTACTGGCATTGAATGGCTTTTTCTGCTCTTGATTGGTGTTTTCACGCAATTTGCTCAAATTTTCCTCACTACGGCACTGCATCATGGCTATGCCTCTGTGATCATGCCTTTTCAATATTTAGGGATTATCTATGCACTTTTGGTTGGACTGTTTGTTTTTGATGAACGGCTTAACGTATTCGTGTATTCTGGAGTTTTCTTGATTTTATTCGGTGTGGTCATGAATACGATTTATCGACACCTCAAACAGCCATAAAGCGTTTATTTTAGTTATTTTTATGATATGCCTATTGATCGATTAAGACTGGCCCAATTTGGAAACCTTGAACTGCTTGCAAGACAGGTGGTGGAGGGCTTTATAACGGGTCTACATAAAAGTCCTTTTCATGGTTTTTCTGTTGAATTTGCTGAGCACAGACTCTACAATAACGGCGAATCTACCCGACACATTGATTGGAAGCTATACGGAAGAACAGAGCGCATGTATACCAAAAAATATGAGGAAGAAACCAACTTGAGATGCTGCTTTGTAATTGATTCTTCGAGTTCCATGTATTTCAAGTACCAGGACCAATCTAAATTTGAATTTTCGGTGTATGCAGTTGCGAGCCTTATGGAACTTCTTCGAAGACAAAGAGATGCAGTAGGTTTGAGTTTTTTCAATAAGAACGTTGAATTTATTAGTGAGTCTAAATCCTCTCAAAGTCACCACCGTCAGTTGTATTTTGAGCTAGAAGAAAGATTGAAAGAATACCATCCCAGTGAAAAACAAGAGACAAGTACTTCTGAGGCCCTACATGAAATTGCAGAGCTGATTCACAAGCGAAGCCTTGTGGTGATTTTCACTGATTTGTTGGATGATCCCAATCGTGTCAATGAAATCATTGAAGCCCTTCAGCATTTGAAGCACAATAAACACGAGGTGGTTTTGTTTCAGGTCATGGATGCTCGAATTGAAAAAGAATTGAATCTGGAGAACAGACCCTATCAATTGATTGATATGGAAACGGGCGAAAAGATGAAGCTCAATCCCAATGAGATCAGAGAAAGCTATGAACAACGAATCAAAAGCTACTTTGACGAGATACGCCTTCGTTGTGTGAATCTAAGCATTGATTTTATTGAGGCCGATATTGAAAAAGGAGTAGAACCCGTTCTTCAGCAATATTTGATTAAGCGTCAAAAGCTTCATTAAAAATCTGAGATCATCTTATTTCGTGACAAGATCCTCTTAAATGTCTTACCTTTGCGCAGAATTCATGTTTTATGGCACATAGGTCTGGTTTTGTAAATATTGTTGGAAGTCCAAATGTGGGTAAATCTACATTGATGAACCGTTTGGTTGGTGAACGTATTTCTATTGTGACTTCAAAAGCACAAACTACAAGACATCGCATTATTGGTATCGTTAATGAGGATGATTTGCAGGTTGTGTTTTCTGATACGCCAGGGGTGGTAAATTCAGCATACAAGCTTCATGACAACATGATGGACAGTGTCCAAGGGTCGATTAAAGACGCTGATGTCTTGCTATTTGTTACAGACACCAAAGAACGTCAGATGAATCATGTCAGGACCTTAGAGCGTATCAAAAAGCTTTCTATTCCAGTCTTTTGTTTGATCAATAAAATAGACCTTTCTTCTCAAGATGAGGTAGTGAGTCGTATCGACTATTGGCAATCTCAGCTGCCCAATGCCAAAATATGTCCTATATCCGCACTGCACGATTTCAATGTGGGTGAGCTTTGGAATACCATTGTCAAACACATTCCTGAAAGTCCGCCGTATTACGATAAGGAAGATTTGACGGACCGTCCGCTTCGGTTTTTCATTTCAGAGATCATTCGCGAAAAGATATTTGAATTGTGTCAAAAGGAGATTCCTTATAGCTGCCAAGTACTTGTTGAAGAATACAAAGAAGAGAGTCGTTTGATTCGAATTCGTGCACAGATTATTGTTGAACGTGATTCTCAAAAGGGAATCATTATAGGTAGAGGAGGAGACATGCTACAGAAAATTGGTAAAAAGTCTCGAATCGATTTAGAAAAGTTTTTGGATAAAAAAGTATTCCTGGAAAATTACGTTAAAGTAGATAAAGACTGGCGTAGCTCTGAGCAAAAGCTCAAGAAATACGGTTATTAAAGAAATAGATTATGTCAAATATTGTTGCCATTGTAGGACGTCCAAATGTGGGTAAATCCACTCTATTCAATCGATTGACGGAATCAAGAGATGCCATTGTCAAAGAGGTGAGTGGTGTGACCCGAGACCGAATTTACGGACAAGGTGAATGGAACGGGTGTTCTTTTTCTGTCATTGATACTGGAGGTTACGCACGCACCAAAGAGGATATTTTCGAGTCTGAAATCAGACGACAGGTCGAATTGGCCATTGAAGAAGCTTCAGTGATTGTTTTCATGGTAGATGTCACTACGGGAATTGTTGAAATGGATCAAGTTGTTGCCAATTTGCTTCGAAAAAGTAAAAAAGAAATTTTAGTCGTGGCCAATAAGGTTGATAATACCGCTAGAGTAGGTCTCTCTTCTGAGTTTTATTCTTTTGGTTTGGGCGAGGTGTATGACCTATCTGCAACAAATGGTTCGGGAACTGGAGAAATTTTAGATCAATTGGTCAAATTTTTTGATCAGGGTGATGAATCGGCCCTTGCTGATATTGACTTGCCGAGATTGGCGATTGTTGGAAAACCGAATGTGGGAAAATCTTCCATTATTAATGCTTTTATTGGTCAAGATCGAAATATTGTTACGGATATCTCAGGAACCACTCGGGATGCTATTCATACGCGATACAATGCCTTTGGCTTTGATTTCTTATTGAT
>CAJWCX010000161.1 GCA_913031405.1 uncultured Flavobacteriales bacterium
GAAAATCTCAAAGATATTGAACATGCTTCGAACTACGTTTTTGAGAAAGTTGATATAGTCGATCCCAACGCAGTAAAAGAAGTTTTTAACAAACATGAAATCACGGATGTCATTCATTTGGCAGCAGAGTCCCATGTAGATCGATCAATTGAAGGTCCTATGGAATTTGTGATGACAAATGTTGTGGGAACGGTTAATTTACTAAATGCAGCTAAAGATGCATGGCATGAGGGGAATCATGTATTTCATCATGTATCAACCGATGAGGTCTATGGATCTTTAGGGGAAGAGGGACTTTTCACAGAAGAAACATCTTATGATCCGAGAAGTCCTTACTCTGCCTCAAAAGCTTCCTCTGATCATTTTGTTCGTTCGTATTATCATACCTATGGTTTACCCATTAAAATGTCAAATTGCTCGAATAACTACGGAAGCCACCATTTCCCTGAGAAATTAATTCCATTAATGATTCATAATATTGTCAATAATAACCCATTGCCTATATACGGCAAAGGTGATAATATTAGGGATTGGCTTTGGGTAGAGGACCATGCGAGTGCAATAGAAAGAATTTTCATGAAGGGTAAGGTGGGTGAATCCTATAATGTAGGAGGCTTGAATGAATGGACCAATCTCGATTTGGTTCATTACTTGTGTAAGATTTTAGATGAGAAATTGAATCGAGAACCAGGTGAGTCCGCCAAACTCATTCGTTTTGTAAAAGACCGTGCGGGTCACGATAAACGTTATGCAATTGATGCTTCAAAGCTAGAAAAAGAATTAGGTTGGACTCCTTCACTGAAATTTGAGGAAGGATTGGATAAAACAGTGGATTGGTATTTAGAAAATAGAGATTGGGTCGAACAAATCACAAATGGATCGTACCAAGATTATTATCAAAAAATGTATTCTGATCGATAAATGGGTTTATTTGGCAACTTGTTTAGAAAAAAAGAAGTATTACCTCCTTTTGATATAGGACGGTTTAAAGTGGATATGCATTCTCATTTAATTCCTGGTATCGATGATGGCTCAAAAGATATGGATCAAACCATTGCTATGTTGGCCAAATTTGAGAGCTTAGGTTTTAAAAAAGTGGTCACAACACCTCATGTGATGATGGATTCATTCCCCAATAGTCCCGAAACAATATTAAAAGGACTAGAGGAAGTAAGAGAAGAGATCAAAAAAGTAGGGATCAATATTGAAATCGACGCTGCGGCTGAATATTATTTTGATGAAACCTTAATGCCTAAAATAAAGAACAAAGAATTGCTCACTTTTGGAGACAACTTTGTTCTTGTTGAGTTTGCATTTCATTCGCCTCCCCAATTTTTGGAACAGCTTTTTTTTGAACTAAAAACGAACGGTTACAGGCCCGTAATTGCGCACTTCGAGCGTTATATGTATTATTTTGGTAAAATAGAGAAAGCAAAGGAATGGAGATCTAACGGTATCAATATTCAGATTAATTTAAACTCATTGTCTGGACAATATGGCCCTGATATAAGAAAACAGGCGGAAAAGTTGATCGACGAAGGTCAATTTGATTTTGTTGGTACGGATTGTCATCGCATTGAACAGCTCATGCTTCTTGAGGATCATTTGTCTTTACCATATATGCATAAGCTTGGAGAATATTTGCTGAAAAATATGACGCTTTGATTGTCCACCTGTTGAGACATGCAAAAACTGAGGTCTCATCTAATAGTGGGAGAGACTTTGATCGTAGATTGGCACCAAAAGGTCATCATCAATGTTCAGAACTACAAAAAATAATACATCGCCATATTTCTTTGAAAACGAATGTTTTCTGTTCTGCGGCCAATCGCACTAAGGAGACTGCGGCTTTAGTATTTGAACAGAGTCGTTCTATTGAATATTTTGAATCCTTGTATTTATGTGACTTTTCAGAATTACTTGAATTCATTTGGAAGCAGGAATCTGATGCCGATATACTCATCATTGGACATAATTTTGGTATTTCGGAATTGGCTTCTTACCTTCTTGGTAAACAGGTCATTATGAGAACGAGTGGATTTATATCTATTGATTTTGAAGGGTTTACAGCTAAAGAAATCTCTTATTCAAACGGGGTTTTGATTTCAAATTACCGTTGTAGTATAGATTTTTAATGAACTTCCTTTCAATACCTTTATATTTGTTGGTATGCGTGTTGAGCAGTATTTAAAGAACAATTTTAAGCCCTATAAAATCATCAATTGGCAGGGACAGGATTTTCATTATTTTGAAATTAAAGAACTACCTGATGCTAGAGTTTTAATGACATCTGGATTGAGTGACTTTAAAATGAAGGTACATGAAAAGCATTTAGGTGAGGAGTTCGCTGAATTGTATATTTTATTGCCCGGTTACTGGGATGAAAGCAGTTTAAAGGAAAGTGAAAACGAGTGGGTGTTTAAGTGCCTATCCAAAACGAAAAGACACATCAAAGAGAGCAATACATGGTTTGGACATGGCCATACTTTTTCATTTAAAGACATGGAGTTATCGGTTTTTAAGGCATCTAATGAAACACAATTTATTGTCTCGAATCCAATTCAGCTAAAACCCTTTTTACCGCCTTTAAGGTTCGAAGATCATTCCATTATATTTTTATCAATTATACCGGTATTTGAAAAAGAAGTCTACTTCAAGGAGTCAAGGGGAACCTTTAAACTCATGGAGAAGTTCAGGCAGTATGGCGTTACAGAGAAAATTGACGCCTACAGGGAGAGTGCTGTTAAATCTAGGTTTAATCGACTTTTTAAGAGATGAAGATACAGTTCTACAAGGCCCATTTAGCCTTGTTTCTTGTCAATGTTTTGTATGGTGCAGGTCATGTCATCGCTAAAGGTGTCATGCCCGAGTTTTTAACACCTTCAGTCTTTATATTCTTGAGGGTTTTAGGAGCGGTTGTTTTCTTTTGGACTCTCTCTTTGATATTTAGAAAAAGCAGGATTAACCGAAAGGACATTCCATTATTTATCCTTTGCGGGATTTTTGGTGTGGCCGTCAATCAGCTCTTTTTTTTCCATGGGTTGAACCTTTCTTCCTCTTTTAATTCCGGAATTATTATGGCAATGAATCCCATTATGGTTGGGATTCTGTCCTATTTTTTATTAAAAGAAAAACCTACAATATATAGGGTTTCAGGAGTACTGATTGGAGCAGCTGGAGCTATTCTTTTGACCTTGAAGGGAGGGACCAAAGGAGGAGATTCCATTCTTGGGGATTTGTTTTTAATCATCAATGCGATGAGTTATGCCTTGTATTTGGTGCTGGCTAAGCCTCTAATGACCCGTTATGCTCCGATTACGGTAATTACCTGGGTGTTTACGTTCGGGTTATTTTTTGTTTGCCTATTTCCCTCAACTCTACCTGATTTGATTCAAACAGATTTTACCTCCTTTCCACAGGAAATTTATTTGAAAATTATGTATATCGTTGTCGGAGTTACTTTCTTAACTTATTTACTCACTATTTATGGCTTAAAGTTTTTGAGTCCTACCGTTTCAAGTTCTTATATTTATTTCCAGCCCCTTTTGGTTGTGTTTTTTGCCTTTTTATTCTCCTATTTGAATTGGTCGGAAGATTATACCAACACCATCACCTTTGAAAAAATAGCCTATATGTTGCTTATTTTTGTTGGGGTATACCTGACTTCAAGAACCACTAAAAAAAACCAATATGAGTAGATTATTAATTGCCTTTTTTGCTGTATCTATTTTGGGCCATACTTCATTTTTTGCTCAAAAACATGCTGTTGGAGAAAAGGATTATCGCACATGGAAGAAAATCAGTTCACAAAGGATTTCTGATGATGGTGCGGTAGCTTCATATATGACCGAGCCCCTACTGGGTGATGCTTATCAATATCTTTATCAAAGTAATATAAATCGGTTGGATTCTTTTGACAGGGGAGGAGCCTTGTCATTGACCGAAGATAATAGATTTGCACTTTTTAAAATTTCTCCAGGGTACGATACGATACGAAGCTTGAAATTAGAAAAGGTAAAAAAGTCCAAATGGCCAAAAGATTCTCTTGGGATTTACGATTTATCTATTAACACATTAACCAAGGAGCCTAATGTTTATTCCTATCAAGTGGCTGAAGAAGGAAATACATTTGCTTATATTCAAGAAGAGCAAATTGAGTCAAAGGGAGGTTTATTTGCTATGCTTTTTGCTTCAAATAAGGAGACTAAAAAGGAGAGTCGTTATGTATTAAAGGTGTATGGTTCATATCCCATTCTTTCTTTAAAGCAGAGCGAGGTTAAAAAATTCAGTCTTTCTCCTGATGGAAGTCGCATAGCCTATATAGCGTCTGTTGAAGACAAAGACAAACAACTTTCAGAAAAAATG
>CAJWCX010000162.1 GCA_913031405.1 uncultured Flavobacteriales bacterium
TGGAATGGTCGCAACATCTTTTCATTTGGGTTGTGTGTTAGCTTCTCATAAATATGATAGAGTGATCAATGCAGGAATTGCTGGTTCGTTTGATAAAGACATTTCTTTAGGATCTGTAGTAGAGGTTGTTGAAGATCAGTTTCCTGAAATGGGCGCTGAAGACGGTGCAAATTTTTTATCTATGCTGGACCTAGAACTCATTGAGGCAGATGAGTTTCCTTATCAGTCTGGGGTTTTAAGTAATGAACAGGAGATTTGGAATTTGACTTACCCAAAAGTGAAATCGATAACAGTAAATAAGGTTCATGGCTCTAAAGAGCGAATCGCAAAGACTCTCGAACGGTTCAAACCCCAGGTAGAAAGCATGGAGGGAGCAGCATTTCTTTATGCTTGTAAAATAGCCAGAATACCTTGCCTTCAAATACGATCGATTTCCAATTATGTGGAAAGAAGAAATAAAGCTTCATGGGATATTTTATTGGCGATAAAAACTTTGAATAATGAAATCTTGAAATTGATTTAATCATGAAGAAATTGACTCTTGGTTTATCACCTTGTCCAAATGATACCTTTATTTTTGATGCATTGATTCATGGTAAAATTGATACAGAAGGATTAGATTTTCAGGTGCTTATGGGCGATGTTGAAGAACTGAATCAAATGGCATTAAATGGTGAGTTGGATATTACAAAATTGAGTTACCATGCTTTTTTTTATGTTTTAGACGAATACATAATGATGGATTCAGGTTCTGCTTTAGGGAGTAATTGCGGGCCTTTACTAATAAAAGATCAGGGAGGTTTAAATCCTGATGATAAAGATCTAATTGCCATTCCTGGAAAATATACCACTGCAAATTTTCTATTGAATTATGCTTACCCTGAGTTGCAAAATAAAAAGGAAATACTTTTCTCGGATATTGAATCAGCAGTAAAAACTAAAGAAGTTTCTGCAGGATTAATCATACACGAGAATCGTTTCACTTATGCCGAAAGAGGTTTTGAAAAGGTAAAAGATTTGGGTGAACACTGGGAGCAAAACACCGGAATGCCTATTCCTTTGGGAGGTATAGCAATTAAAAGAAAACTAGAGCCCGAATTACAAGAAAAAGTTCAGACACTCATTCAAAAGAGCTTAGAATTTGCTTTTGAAAATCCGTCAGAGAGTTTAGTTTTTGTAAAAGAACATGCTCAGGAAATGGATGAAGCTGTAATGCAAAAGCATATTCATCTGTATGTGAATCATTACAGTCTTTCTCTTGGAGAAAAAGGAAAAGCCGCCATACAACATATGTGTGATTTTATGGTGAAGAATAAATTAATAAAACCATCAAATATACCCTTGTTTGTATAGAACATTAGCGTTGGGTTCGCATACTTGATTGTGTGGCATGTTATTTTTATATCTTGCGGGTTATAACAGATAATAATGAAAAAACTTTTATTCGTGTTGTTGGCAATAACTTTATCGAGTTCTTGCGTTCAGTCACAAGATAAACATTCAATGGAGCATGCACATACCAATAGATTAGTAGACGAAACCTCACCGTACTTATTACAGCACGCACATAACCCTGTAGATTGGTATCCTTGGGGTGAAGAAGCATTTGCAAAAGCCAAAGCAGAGAATAAAATGGTGATTGTGAGTATTGGCTATTCTGCTTGTCATTGGTGTCATGTTATGGAACATGAAAGTTTTGAAGATGATTCTGCTTCTAAAGTGATGAATGAAAGATACATCAACATCAAAGTAGATAGAGAAGAACGTCCTGATGTAGATCAGATATATATGAATGCCGTACAACTGATGAGTGGTAGAGGTGGATGGCCATTAAATTGTATAGTTCTTCCAGATGGAAGACCTGTTTGGGGTGGAACCTATTTTAGGAGAGATAAATGGATTGAACAAATAAATACCATTGCAGATTTTTATGAGCAAAATCCTGAAAAAGTTTTTGAGTATGCTGAGCGATTAACTCATGGGATTCAACAAAGTGAGCTGGTAGAATTAAATGAGCAAGCACCCAATTTTAAAAAATCACAACTCTCAGAAGTCCTTGATGCCTGGGCTAAAAATTTTGATAATAAAGAGGGTGGACCCAATAGGTCTCCCAAGTTTCCTGTCCCAAGTAATTATCAGTTTTTATTGCGTTACTCACATTTGAGTGCCAATCAGACAGCATTGGATCATGTGAAATTAACATTGGATAAGATTGCTTATGGAGGTATATATGACCATTTGGGTGGAGGTATTACACGTTATTCAACTGATAAGTTATGGAAAGTACCACATTTTGAAAAGATGCTTTATGACAATGGACAGATCGTAAGCTTGTACTGCGAAGCTTACCAAAAGTTTCAGGATGAGGATTATAAGAATCTGGTATATGGAACATTAGAGTTTATTGAACGTGAGATGCGTTCTGATGAAGGTGCTTTCTATTCTGCTTTAGATGCCGACAGCGATGGTGAAGAGGGGAAATTTTATGTATGGAAGAAAGAGGAGTTGATGTCTTTGTTAGGTTACAATTACGCGCTTTTTGCAGACTATTACAATGTAAATCGAAAAGGCTATTGGGAGCATGAAAATTATATTTTGTTGCGCGATGAAGATGATAAAACAATTGCTGAAAAGCACAGCATTTCACCAGAAGATCTTCGGGCAATAATCGCTGATTGTCAAAAGGTCTTGATGGCTGAGCGAGATAAGAGAATTCGCCCGGGATTGGACGATAAAACACTCACCTCGTGGAATGGCTTGATGTTAAAAGGTTATGTAGATGCTTATTTAACTTTTGGTGAGCAACATTTTTTAGATGTGGCTACAGAGAATGCTAAATTCATTGTGAAAAAACAATTAAGAAAGGATGGCGGATTAAATCATTCTTATAAAAAAGGGCGTTCAACGATTAACGCTTATTTGGAAGATTACGCTTTTATTATCGATGCATTTTTAAAATTATATGAGGCCACTTTTGATGTGAGATGGTTGAAAGAAGCAGATACATTAATGGCTTATTCAATAGAGCATTTCTTCGATGATGGTTCTGGAATGTTCTTTTTTACTTCGGATGAAGACCCTGCCCTGATTGCTCGTAAAATGGAAGTGAACGATAATGTAATTCCTGCCTCAAATTCTGTAATGGCAAATAATTTGTTTGTTTTATCGCATCATTATGGTCGGGAAGATTATAAAGATAAAGCTTTACAGATGCTTAATAATGTGATTGGTGATCTTAAAAGATATCCTTCGGGATATTCCAATTGGTTGAACCTATTAATCAATCAGGTCTATCCATTTTATGAGGTGGCGATTGTAGGAAAATCTGCTCAGCAAAAGTCGGTAGAACTAAATACCATATATCTTCCAAATAAGATGCTTTGTGGTTCAATTAAGGAGAGTAAACTTCCATTACTTGAAAATCGTTATAGCAAAGGACAAACACGTATCTTTGTTTGCGAAAATAAAGTATGCCAGATGCCAGTTGAAGAAGCAGAAAAGGCATTTGAATTGATGAACAAAAAATTATGATTGTAGTTACAGGTGCAGCAGGTTTTATAGGTTCTTGTATGGTTTCTAAGTTAAACCAGGAGAATTTTAAGGATATTGTTGTTGTAGATGACTTCTCAAGAGCTGATAAAAATAAGAACCTTGAAGGGAAAATCTATTCTGAAAAAGTACATAGAGATGATTTTTTCGATTGGTTGAAAGAAAATGAGAATTTGGTTCAATTTATTTTTCATATCGGCGCAAGAACTGATACCAGTGAATTTGATGTAGCGATTTTTGATAAGCTTAATTTGAACTACACCAAAAAAATGTGGTATGCTTGTGTCGACTATGGAATTCCTCTATTGTACGCTTCTTCTGCAGCTACCTATGGCTTGGGAGAGCAAGGCTATGAAGATACTCACGAAGTAGTTGATAAGCTTTCACCATTAAATCCTTATGGAGATTCCAAAAACGATTTCGACAAATGGGCATTGGCACAGGAGCGTAAACCTTATTTTTGGGCCGGAATAAAATTCTTTAATGTTTATGGGCCTAACGAATACCATAAAAGCAGAATGGCTTCGGTGGTTTACCATACTTTTAAGCAAGTGAGTGAAACCGGGGCAATGAAATTATTCCGTTCGCATAATCCTAAGTTTAAAGATGGAATGCAGTTGCGCGATTTCGTTTATGTAAAAGATGTGATAGACGTTTTATATTTCTTCTTACACCATCGAAAAGATTCCGGCTTGTACAATCTTGGTACAGGAAAAGCACGTGCTTTCTTAGATTTAGCAAAGGTAACTTTTAAGGGTATGGATGTTAAAGAAGATATCAGCTTTATTGAT
>CAJWCX010000163.1 GCA_913031405.1 uncultured Flavobacteriales bacterium
TAATATCCCTCCGGGGCTTCCCCAATAATGGATACTTCCAAAAAGCAGTGCCGAAATAAGCGGTATTTTTCTGTCTTTTAGGACATCTTTTAGCACAACAACTATTCCTAATCGCGTGATGCTTTCTTCTACAAAGGAATTGGAAAGTGCAAAAACAATACTGAAAGGAAGGATACTTAAGAAATTCCCCATTGAAATTCCGTTTCCTCCTATGAGCTGAAAGTAAATAACAATCGCTGTTACACCAGATATAACTATGGAGAAGTTTCGTCCCAAATGAATCCAGTTCTCACTTGATTTAGGTTTGATACCAATAAGGGGTTCTGGCAATATGTCAGCAGATAGATTACCTTTTCGGAAGTATTCTTGAAATATTTTTCTTTTAGTCAACCAAAGAATAAATAAGAAAACTATTGTCATCAACAGAGTGATTGACTGATATAAAATTTGCTTATTTATGGTTGTGGATAAACCATCGAAAATGACAATTCCATTTGTCCAATGGCTTAAAAGTACCAATGATATAGTTAAAGCGATGATTAGAGAGAGCAGTGCAGTGCTTTTCAGTTTAAACATTTTGATCATCTTTATCTTTATTTTTCATATGATAAATGATCTTGGTTTTCTCCTCTTTGGCTTTTTGTTCCTCTTCTTCTTTGACTCTCTGCCAATACTGACCTTCTAGGTCCGGAGGCTCAATGCCCATTTCTTTTTCTATTTCGTAAATGTATTTTGGTCGCTGTGGACCTTGCTTTCGGTAGATAATGGCCAAAATAACACCTACAATTAAACCCATAAAGTGCCCTTCCCAAGAGATTCTTGAGGATATGGGTAGAATGCCCCAAATGAGGCTTCCGTATACGAAAGCGATGAAAAGAGAGAGTGCTTGCAGAGGCAGGTATTTGCGCAATGTTCCGGAGGTAAATAGAAAGGCAACAAGACTGTAAATCACACCACTCATACCAATATGATAGGCCCCTTTATTGGCTGCAAATAGCCAAACTCCAATTCCTGTAAGGAGCCAACTCAAAACAAATATTTTACTTGCAATTTCTTTATAGAAGTAAAATAAAAAAAGAGTCAATAAGAAGATTGGGATAGAATTGTTAAAGATGTGATTTAGATTTTCTGTAGAATGTATGAGAGGCATGAATAAAATACCTTGAAGCCCCTCAATCGATTTGGGTAGAACACCAAGCTTATAGAAATGATAAATAAATAAGGAATCTGCCCAATACACAAGCCATATTGACAATAAAACCAATAGAGCAGGGGGAAGTGCATTACCAAAGTGTTTGTCGAATGTGTTATTTTGATTCACGTATCTTGAACGTCAATTAGTGTGCCGAATTGATTATGGTGACAGATTGTCAATTGTATAATTTTGAACGCGAGATTGAAGAGTATGTTGTAAATTTGTATTGTATGGAAATTCGTAATAAAGTAAAAGAGAGAAAAATTGTTCAAATGGATCTCGCTGATTACAAGCCGACTTGCCCCATTGTTCCAATTGACTTATCGGAGCAACTTTGGAAGGGATTAATTTTAAAGGAAAAAGATTTCCGTGCGTGGATCAAAGAAATAGATTGGTCATCGTTTGAAGGAAAGGGAGTTTACATTTTTTGTTCAACAGATGCTATTGTACCCACTTGGGCTTTCATGCTTGTTTCATCAAAGCTGACAGAAATATGCGAAGCGGTCGTAGTAGGAACAGAAAAACAGCTCAGAAGAGTATTGATTTTAAATAATATCCATAAACTTAATCTAAACGATTTCAAAGACCAACGTGTCATCATAAAGGGTTGCTCAGATATTTCAGAGCCAGCCTTTGCCATGTCTGAATTGGTTGGTTTTCTACAACCCGTTGTCAAATCTATTATGTACGGTGAGCCATGCTCAACTGTTCCTATTTTCAAGAAGAAAAAGCGCTAAATTTGTAGTATGTCTGGATCTTCTACAGGAACTATATTTAAACTTACGACCTTCGGAGAGTCACATGGAAAAGCTCTCGGTGGAATTATTGAAGGATGTCCGGCGGGTATAGAAATAGATATTGATTTGATTCAAGACGAATTGAATCGCCGAAGACCTGGCCAGAGTGAATTGGTTTCTGCGCGAAATGAAAATGATCAAGTGGAATTTCTTTCTGGTATTTTCGAAGGAAAATCAAGCGGAACCCCTATAGGTTTTACGATAAATAATCAGGATCACAATTCAAAGGATTACGGTCATCTTAAGGATACTTACAGGCCCTCTCATGCAGATTACACCTATGAAAAGAAGTATGGAATTCGCGATTATAGAGGAGGGGGAAGGTCGAGTGCGAGAGAAACGGTTTGTAGGGTTGTGGCAGGTGCCTTGGCTAAACAGGTTTTAGAGAAAATAGGCATTGCCTTTTCTACCTATGTGGTTCAAATAGGAAGTGAAATTCTGGATTCCGAAGACTTTTATTCTTACGATCTCATTGAGTCTTCTCTTGTTCGTTGTCCTGATTCTGAACACTCAAAAAAAATGGAGACACTTATCTCGGAAGTAAAAGAACTTGGTGATACCGTTGGAGGTGTTATTCTGGGACATATAAAGGGAGTCCCTGTTGGTTTGGGAGAGCCTGTTTTTGACAAGCTTCATGCAGATCTTGGTAAGTCAATGCTGTCGATTAATGCGGTCAAAGGAGTTGAATTTGGTTCCGGTTTTAATGCTGCTAAAATGAAAGGAAGTGAGCATAATGATCTCTTTGATTCTAAAGGAAGAACCCGAACTAATTTTTCTGGCGGAATTCAAGGAGGTATCTCGAATGGGATGCCGATTATTTTTCGAGTAGCATTCAAACCCGTGGCCACTGTAATGATGGAGCAAGATTCAATCAATAAGCAGGGGCATAATGTGGTGATAAAAGGAAAAGGTAGACACGATGCCTGTGTCGTACCGCGGGCTGTTCCCATTGTTGAATCCATGGCGGCAATCACCCTCTTGGATTCTTATTTAAGAAATCAAACGACACAGTTGTAAATTTTATTTATTATGATTCAAAGAATACAAAGCATCTATTTTTCATTGGTCATTGTTTGCTTAGGCATGACCACCACCGGTATGGAGTTTTTTAGATTCGTTCAGGGGGATGAGTATTATTTATTTTCAGTTTATGGTATTCAAAAGGGGCAGGGAACAGCTCTTTCTATGTACAATAATATCCCTATTTATCTTTCTGTTATTGCTCTTTGCCTATTCACTTTCGTGACTTTGATGAGCTATAAAAATATAAAACGGCAATTGAAATGGGCACGTACCTTATTTTATTTGTATGTATTCTGCGTGATTGGATTTTTGATTTTTTCTACGGTAGGAAAAGGCATGTTTTTTGAATCTGAAGCCTCACAAGAGTTGGGCATGGGATATTTGTTTTTCGTTGCTGGACTGCCGTTTTCTTTTCTAGCGCTCATAGGGGTTAAAAAAGACAAAAACTTACTGGACTCGCTGAACCGTTTGAGGTGATTGATGTAAATAATCCTATATTAGTTTTTTAATTAAATTAATCATTTGAGTAACCGCGTCTTAGAGGTCAAGAACCTCTCAAAAAATTATAAAAATATAAAAGCCGTTTCTGAACTGAGCATAATTGTTCAAAAGGAAATGATATATGGCATTCTTGGACCGAATGGCAGCGGTAAGACTACAACATTAGGGATGCTTTTGGGAGTTATTAATGCCAATAGCGGATCATTCTCTTGGTTTGAAAATGGAACCAAAGATGAAAACAGAAAGCGTATAGGGGCCTTGTTAGAAACCCCTAACTTTTATCCCTATCTATCCGCAGAACAAAATCTTGAAATCACCGCAAAAATAAAGAAAATTGAAAATGCTCATACTGAAATAGAACGAGTGCTCGAGATGGTGGACCTTTATGATCGAAAGAGCTCGAAGTTCAATACTTTTTCATTGGGAATGAAACAACGCCTAGCCATTGCCAGCGCATTAATTGGAAGCCCCGAAGTTCTTGTTTTGGATGAGCCCACAAACGGACTAGATCCTCAAGGAATTGCGGAAATTCGAGATTTAATTATTGAAATTGGGAAAAAGGGAAAAACGATTATTATCGCCTCCCATATTTTGGATGAAATTGAAAAAATTTGTACTCATTGTGCCATATTAAAAAATGGGAAACTACTTCGAACTGGTACAATTAATGAGATTATCGGAAATCAAGAAAACACACTGATAAAAATTCGCGCTACCGATGACAATGAGCTCGAAAAAATCATTGAGGCCGACTCAGAAATAAGTATCTACAATAAAGATGCTGCGCAGGATTATTTAATCATTAGTGTATCA